>JAJCYK010000205.1 GCA_029262935.1 Cytophagales bacterium
TCAGGTGATCCCTTCAATAGCATGGTTCAATTGGAATATGAACAAGGCATTCCAAGAAATCCTTTAATCAATGCCGGTGCCTTGGTAATTGCTGACATGTTGTGTTCGACACTGAAACGACCTAAGGAGGACTTTCTGCAGTTCGCGCGAAAACTGGCGGGCACTGACTCTTTGGATTACAATCATGCCGTAGCGCATTCTGAAAGAAAATTTGGTCATCGCAACGCCGCCTTGGTTAATTTGATGAAAGCTTTTGATAACATTCACAATCCCGTGGAGGACGTGCTAGACTTTTACTTCCACCAGTGTAGTTTGGAAATGAACTGCGAGGAGTTAGCCAATACGTTTTTGGTATTCGCCAATCAAGGCAAAGTATTGCCTACTGGGGAATCCATTATTTCTAAAGCGCAAAGCAAAAGGATAAACGCGCTGATGCAAACCTGCGGATTTTATGATGAAGCTGGAGAATTTAGCTTTAGGGTAGGACTTCCGGGAAAAAGCGGGGTGGGAGGTGGCATCGCGGCAGTTCACCCGGGCTATTACAGCGTAGCCGTTTGGAGTCCAAGACTCAATGCTAAAGGGAATTCACTTCTCGGCATGAAAGCTTTGGAATTGCTAACCACCAAATCGGGTCTGTCCATATTTTAATTGTAAAGGCATGTATGTAAGTCGTATTACTTTGGTCTCGGTGCTTTTTTGCTTTGGCATATTCTCATGCACCCCACCAGAAACCCCTCTTGATAAAGACGAGGCAGCCAATCCAGAACGGATGGCCGTGTTGGAGTTACAAAAAGAGTACGAGGAGGGTTGGTTGGCCATGGACGAAGCCAAGATCTTGGCAGTATTTGAGGAAGATGCCTCCATTCAGCCTGGGACTCTAAACCCGGTTCAAGGAAAAGAAAACCTACGGGCATTTTGGTTTCCCAATGATAGTTCAGTTACAGAAATTTTAGCCTTCCGTACCAACCTGCTTACCTTAAAAATGGTTGAAAACCATCTGGTTACGACACACGAAACTTACTTAGATTGGAACTATACTAAGGATTCGCTACACTTTGGCAACATTCAAAAAGGGGTAAGTACCACCATATTTAGAAAACAAGAAGATGAGTCCTGGAAAATGTGGAAAAAGATCTGGACAGATACTGAAATAACCAAGAAATAAAGTTTATGGTTGAAAAGATCAATTGGGATGACGTACCTCAAGAACAGGTAAACCCCTCGATGATAAGGCAAATGATTTACGGCGAGAAGGTCATGATCGCAAAAATGAAATTCAAGGATGGTTTCGTGGTGCCTTTACATCATCATGAAAACGAGCAGATTACTCAAGTGACTAAAGTGACCATGCGTTTTTGGTTTGGAGAAGACCGCCAACAAGTCATGGACCTTGATGCCGGTGAATCTGTGGTAATCCCCGCTAACCTTCCTCATGAAGCACTAATGATAGGTGAGGTTGAGGAAACAGATACCTGGGCTCCGCCTCGAACAGATTGGTTGGATGGCAGCGACAGTTATTTGAGAAAGTAGCGGTGCCACATTGAAAAAAGTAATGACAAGATCTAAAATAACATTTTGGGTAGGTTTTCGTATCTATTTTGAAGCAGAGGGTTGGGGACTTGTTTAAGAGATGTTTGAAAGGTAATGCTAGAAGAATGTCCGGATTCACTGGAAGCTAGCGAACTACACAATCACAATTTACTTCGCCTAGCTGGAAGTCCAGGATATAATAACTTACATGAGCTGCGAGCCAAATTGGGGAAATAATTGATAAAAAGAAGAATTGACAAAACATGAAGCATCCGCTTGAAACCAATCGCCTGCAATTAGAAGAAATCACACCTGATCATCTGGAGCTGTTCTTCAAATTACATTCGTGTCCTGAGGTAGATGAGTTCAATACCATGGGCATACCCACCAGCACCGAGACCACCGCAGAAATTTTGAAGCCGGCCCTGGACGATCAGCTTAATGAAACCCGTAGTAAATATTGCTGGGCGGTCTATCGAAAAAGCGACGGGGTCTTTATTGGAGAAGCCGGATTCAGCAACTCCGGTCCCAAATACAAATGTGGAGGAATGCATTATTTACTTATGCCTGAACAGTGGGGCCAGGGATATGCCACGGAAATTGCCAAAGGGCTTATTGAGTTCGGTTTTATGGAGTTGAACTTGCATCGGATTGAGGCTGGGGTGGCCACCGAAAACCTTGCTTCGATCCGGGTTATGGAAAAAGCAGGCATGCAAAGAGAAGGGCGGCGACGTAAAATATTGCCGATTCGAGGGGAGTGGGTAGACAACTACCACTATGCTATTTTGGAATCTGACCCAAGAAATTAATACTATGAAACAGTTACTTACAGCAATCGTGTTACTTTGGGCGGCTGCAGCGTGTACCTCGGAACCCGAAACTGGAGAATTTTCAAAAGAGCAAGTGGTCCAAGAAGTGACCGCAATGCTCAAAACCTATCATCACGCTATGGAAGTTGGAGGTTTAGCTGCAGAATTTGACTATCTAGATCAATCAGCGGACTTTTTTTGGGTACCACCTGGTTACGAATCTGCCTTAGATTATGATAGTGTGGCCACCATATTAAGAGCCAATGATAAGTCGTTGTCCAAAATAGTCCTGCGGTGGGATAGTTTAAAGGTAACGGCGTTACGGGCAGACTTGGCACAGTATTATGGTACGATTCTATCCAGTATGACGGATACTGCACAGGTTACTACCAGAGCCAAACTAGTTGAGACGGGGCTCATTATCAAAAGAGCCGATGGGTGGAAGTTACTCAATGGACAAAGTGCCTTTTTTTCGATTCCTTGATAATGCGTTACGTTCATACCAATATCATAAGTAGGGACTGGCAAAAGTTAGCGGAATTTTATGAAAACGTTTTTAACTGTAAACGGGTGCCTCCTGCGCGCGATCAGGGTGGTGATTGGTTGTCTGTAGGTACGGGCGTGCCTGATGCCACCTTAAAAGGGGTCCACTTACGCCTCCCAGGTTATGATGATCACGGTCCCACACTTGAGATTTACAGCTATGGTCACATGCTAGACAAGTTACCGGCAGCAGCCAACCGTCAAGGGTTGGGGCATTTAGCCTTCCAGGTTTCTAATGTGGAACAAGTATTGAAACAAGTGATCCAAAACGAGGGAAAAGCGCTGGGGCAAGTATCGAGCTACAGCATTCCCGATCAAGGCCTTTTAACCTTCGTTTATTGCTGTGACCCTGAAAATAATATAATTGAATTGCAAAATTGGGATCGGAGCTAACGATCATAAATTAAGGCAGCTTCAGCGTAGATAAAAACTGCGGCACCTCCCGAGGCCCTCTTGCTTGTTCAAAAGCATACGCCATGGCAATCAACTCTGGTTCTTTGTAGGCACCAGCAAACAGGCTCATTCCTACTGGAAGGCCATGGACATACCCTGCAGTTACAGTAATATTAGGATAACCAGCTCTAGCAGCAGGAGAGGAGGATCCTCCTCCAAAATGGTCTCCGTTAACTACATCTATAGGCCATGCAGGGCCTCCCGTTGGTGCAATGATGGCATCCAATTGATGCTCTGCTAAGGTAGCATCAATTCCTTCCTCTCTGGATAATCGCAATATCTTCTTTAGTGCCTCTTGATATTCAGGTTCATCTAAGTCACCCTTTTCCTGTGACAGCTTTAATATTTCTTGTTCGAAATATGGCATTGATTCATCTCGATGCTTCTCATTAAATTCAATCACTTCCTGCAACGATTTCATTGGTGCCTCAGGCCCTAAGCTTGCCAGGTATTTATTGACACCATCTTTGAACTCATAAAGTAAAACATCATACCCGGAACGGCCGTAGTCGTTGTTGGTTTTAATTTCTATAGGATCAATTACCTCCGCGCCGGCGGTTCTTAAAACCTCCAGGGTATTTTCGAATATCCGATCTACTTTTTCATGAAATCCTAAAGCACTTCGCATTAAGCCCAGACGCTTTCCTTTTAGTCCATTTACGTCCAGATATTGAGAATAATCAATATTTGATCTTCCAACACTTTCTTCGGTTGTTTTGTCCTCCGCATCGATGCCTGTAAGTGGCCCTAGTAAAGCCACTGCATCCGCCACGGTGCGTCCCATGGGTCCCGCAGTATCTTGGGTATGACTGATGGGTATGATACCAGAACGACTCCAGAGGCCCACCGTTGGTTTGATGCCTACGACACCATTGGCAGAGGCTGGGCAAACAATAGAACCATTGGTTTCCGTACCAATGGTAATGGCGCACAGGTTGCCAGAAACGGCCGCACCACTGCCTGAACTAGATCCACAAGGATTTCGATCCAACGCATAGGGGTTTCTTGTTTGTCGTCCACGACCGCTCCAGCCGCTACTTGATCGTTCGGATCGAAAATTTGCCCATTCACTTAGATTGGTTTTACCCAGCAAAATGGCTCCAGCTTCCCGTAGTTGGTTTACAATAAACGCATCTTTGGGGGCCTTTGAGCCCATTAGAGCCAAAGTCCCGGCTGTGGTCATCATCTTATCACCAGTATTGATATTATCTTTTATCATGACCGGAATGCCGTGCAAAGGGCCTCGTACTTTACCATCGGCTCTTTCCTGATCCAGTTGGTCAGCAATATTTAGGGCATCTGGGTTGACCTCAATAACGCTGTTAAGTCCTTCCTTATCCACTTGCTCAATCCGTTGCAGGTACAATTCTGCAATGCTTCTAGCAGTTTGTGAGCCGTCTTCCATAGACGCTCTGAGCTGCACAACCGTATGTTCCTCCAGGATAAAGGAACCTCCCGCTTCTTCTTCCTGTCCTGTAGATGTATTGGTGTCAGGGGCGCAAGCAGAAAAGCCTAAAGTTGAAAGAGCAGAGCCTAATGCTCCATATTGTAGAAAGTTTCGACGTCTCATTGTAGCTTAAGATTTTCTATAAGTTCGCAATCATCAGAGAACTTCCCAAATATCTTTCCCAATAGCAATTGGGCAAAACTTGTGATCCCTATCAAAATTCTTAATTTGCAGCCCGTGTAACTTCAAAAATCATGAAAAAAGCTGCCCTCCTACTTACCTTACTATTAATTCTATCCAGCCTGGGATTACGGGGACAAAAAAGATCCTTACAGGTTGATGACTACTTTGCCATAAAAAATGTTCGCGATCCTCAAATAAGCCCTGATGGCAAATGGGTAGCTTATACCGTGACCAGTCGGTCTTTAAAAGAAGACAAGTCTGAAACGCGCATATGGATGGTGAGTAAAAACGGGGGTGAACCCCTGCCTATGACGGCCAAAGGAAGCTCCGCCAGCCGTCCCCGTTGGAGTCCTGATGGCAAGTACCTGGGCTTTATTGCCAGCAGAAATAAGGGTAAATCCCAGGTTTGGAGATTGAACCTTCAAGGAGGTGAAGCAGAACAAATTACTTTTGCCAAGCAGGGAGTTGGTGGGTTTTGGTGGTCCCCAGATAGTAAAAATATCTTGTTGCGAATTAAGGATAAAAAGGATACCAACGCTAAA
>JAJCYK010000206.1 GCA_029262935.1 Cytophagales bacterium
GCTCTAGTTCTAAGAGACCCCTGATCGGGGTAAGGTCGGTAACCCCGGTGGCTTCGATATTAAGAGCTTTTAGATTCTTCAACACTTTTACTGGCTCCAAGTCCACTATAGACCCGATACCAGACACATCAATTACCGTGATGTTGGCAATTCGAGCCATTTCTTCTTTTGACAACCGTTGACTGCGTAATCCAGCTTGCTTGCTAAGCACCTTCTGCCAATCACCGCTCAAGTTGTCCCACCAACTGCGCAAACTCTCAGTACCGTACACTACGAGTACCTTGGGATGTCTCGTAATGAAAGCTTTGGCAGCACTGTTTATCATCAGAGTATTGTCGCAATAAACGCGCTCCAGGCTACTCAGTTGGTCCAACGGGTCCAAAGAGGTAATCAAAGTATTATTACAAGAGATCACTTTCAAATTTTTCAATTTTCCCAATGGGGTTAAATCAGTTACCAGACTGTTATTGATTTTAAGCTGACTTAAGTTATTGAGTTGACTCAATGGGCCTAAGTCTTTGAAATTATTTTGAGAGGCATCCAAAAACGTTAGATTTTGCAAATTATTTAAACCTGTCAAACTCTTTATCCTGGTTTTAGTAACATCCAGCACTTTCATTCTTTTTGACTCAGCGAGGGGCTCCACAGAATTCAAAAGACTATAGGCAGCACTCATTTGTTCTAAATGAGCAAATTTGCTTAAGACTGTTGCGTCACTAACCTTGGTACTGTCGAACTTTAGTACACGTAAATTTAGGGCATATTTAAGAGGGTCAAGGCTAGGTACGTTAGTGTTACTGCAATCCAAAAACTCCAGCTTGGTCAAATTTCTCAACGGAATAAGGTCTTCCACTTGAGTCCCGGATAAATCTATCCGCTTAAGGCTGGTTAATTTACTTACCGGTTCAATGTTGCGCAATCTGGGGTAATTGGACAAATCCAAGCGCTCAATCTCCAGTAACCTTTGCAATTGAGGATAAGCCACGGGTCCTTCCGTTCCCAGTTGGTTTTTAAATATATCGGTCCAAGGGTAAGGTAGGCTTTGCCACCAATCCATCAGTTCTTCTTCGACACTTAAGCTGCTCGTATAAATACTGGCTATCTTCAGATCACGTGCTGCCTCATTCAGGTTTACCTCCACATAACGCACCAGGTTGGAGTTCACACTGTCGTTTTCGATAGTTATTCCTCGTAAATTCCGAGTCATGGTTACCAGATAATAACTTTGACCTTCGTTGTTGGTCATGTATTTGATATCATCTATAAGAAATTCAAAACTAACAGACTTAAAAAAGAAGTCCACATCACTTAGATAGGCTTGTACATCTTTATGAGTAACGATTTCTCGGTTTTCGTTTAGGTCGTCTTCAATTTGAACTTTGCTGTTTTTAAAAGCTTTAAGATAGCTTTGAGTGATTACAACATTCTTATCTCGAGCAGGAGTCTCGGGATCCCCAATGGTATTCATGGCATATTCCAAGAACTCCATGAGATCACGAATTTTCGGTTTATAGGCCTCTACATCATGGGTAGCACTCACCTCCACCAGTTGTTGTGCCGGGAGGCTCCAATGGTTAGTAATAATCAGGAAAACTATAAGTGTAAATTGTTTTCTATAAGCCTTCATAATAAATATACTTCATTAGCTGGTTCCGTTGCTTGGGAGTTACTCTCACTAAATCGGATATCAACCACCCAGTATTATAGCCAGGGCGATTATACTCTGTTAATTCAAAGTACCAGTTATCTAGTTGAAAAAAGTGGAATTTAACTTGGCTTACGGTTTCAAATTTAAGATTTGCTTTTTTGATTTCATAGAGCACCAATGAAAGATGATCTGGTTGAAAATCTTCAGCAGCGTAAGCAGCAGCCACGTCGGGGTCATTAAATATTTTGCGTAAGTTCATAAAATCCAATTCATGGCTCATGGGATGGATGAACTTATCTTTGTTGGTGGTATCAATTTCAAAATATTCT
The DNA here is from genome assembly GCA_029262935.1 of Cytophagales bacterium. Taxonomy (GTDB): domain Bacteria; phylum Bacteroidota; class Bacteroidia; order Cytophagales; family Cyclobacteriaceae; genus JAJCYK01. The sequence goes on from JAJCYK010000206.1 coordinate 1,978, forward strand.
TGAAACGGAGCAAAAAAGGCCTTAAAGATGACCCATTTAGATCCCACAGGTTCTTCTTGTAATTTTAAAAACAATACTACGGTCTCTTCTTTGCCTTTGTAACTAAATTTTGAATGAACTTCAGCGAACCAACTACCTCCGTGAAAATCTAGAAATTTAGGTCCTTGAGGGTTAATTACATCACTTAGAAACCTCTGTTTGGTATTGAGGCTTATGTCTTTGCTTTTGTTATCAAAAAGCACTTTTATGTATTTGCTGCGCAACTCACGATCGCGATACTGGGCATCTTTTTGATAATAGCGGTTCCCTTGTAAATCTTCTTCCCCATTGAATCTGTGAAAAAACTGATTGACCTGTTTGGTCGCCGCATATAACGCTTTTTCATCTCCTAAATACTCCCCAACTTGCGCTAGTATTTCATGAGAAAGGAAAAAAGTTAAAAAAATGGCAATTAATGCTTTCATGTATTCGTCTCAGTTACCCTGATGTCACCCAAAAGCACATCCCAGAATCCGATTAGCCGGCCTCCAATTTGAGTCTGCTTTCTTTCTACATAAACGGTAATATCCTTCTTGGTAGTATCCATGTACTTCATTCCGTCTGCAGTTTGCGCTTCAAAACGTTGATAAATAGTAATTACCCCCACGTACCTTCCATCAGGTTGAAGCTCCAAGTCGCTGATATACTGAATATTAAACCATTTTATTGATACCCTATCATAATTCAAAGCCATCAATCGTTTAAAATACTGCTTCACTTTATAATAGTTGATATCGGAACGATTAATAGAACTAACACCAATTTCACTTCCATCATCAAAAAGTTCTTCAGCTCTGTCAACCACTCTGTTGGCTTCTGAAAACGGGGTGTCTTTGTCCCCAATAATGCTAATGTATCGGCTTAGATCCCTTACTTTTTCCAACGCCAAAGAGTCAATGGCTTGTTTTCTTTCAGGACTTATTTTGTCCTGTGCAGTTACCCCATAGGCACCACATAGGATCAAGACTATAAAAATGTACTTCCGCATTACCATTGCTTTAAATAATTTAACCCGTTTATTTTTTAATTAGTTCTAGTTCTTTGATCTTTCCACTGTCATCCAATACCATATCAAATATCTTGTTGGGATTGGCTTTTTGATCTTTCAAGTAGTTTAAGTATTTCGAAATTGTGGTAGGCTCGTCGTAGTCTTTGATGTCTCCTGATTTGCTGATTATAATAAGTACCAGAGCGTTGGGAGATGAAAACAAATCCAAACCACTATCGATTAAGTTGTTAGCATTTCCTGTAGAATTGGCGCTGGCCACGGAGCCAAAGAGAGCTGAAATATTGTCATGCAAAGAGGAGGGTTTCTCAATTACTACCTCCGGTTGATTTATCATGGGTTCCGAGGACCGCTCTCTATTAAGTTGAGCCTCGACTTGGGCCATCAAATCCAGCACTTCCGGATCGTCCGACCCAATTCCTTTGGCTTGATTGTACCTTTGTTCTTTCTCGGCCAGTGTCATCTTGCCGTCGTCATTAAGAATAGAGGTAAGCAACGCTTTGGCTTTGGCGGCATTTTCTGCCTTTATTTCCAAGGCGTTTTGATCGGCAAGTTTTTGCTTACTCTTACATCCCCCTGAACTTAGTGCTATGGTTAAGCATAGTAACAGTATAAACAAATTTCCTATTTTGATTCTCGTCATGCCCATTAAAGCTTATTTCTTTATACAATAATACAACCCTGCCAGCTAATTACTAATGCTATATTCCTAAAAATCATACCAGGATTGGTCTTCTGGAAAAAAAGTTACAAAATATTTGCGGGATTATTCGACCATTTGCCTGATTATCAAAATGATAAGAAATCTTCATATTTAAAAGTAATAATGAGGCTGGTTTTACCCAAAACCAGGCATTGCACCTCATACTGGTTAATCTGTCCAAGATTTAGTATTTTTATTTAATACCTGCTCCCTTGGAATATGCCAGTTAAATCTTTCCTAATTAGCCTGTTTAGCCTGCAACTTTTATGCTGTTTTTCTTTACCTGCGCAAATCCAGGAAAATGATAGGGTTTACAGTTCCAAATTTAGAGAAGCAGACAGGCTTTATCAAATGGCTCAATCAGAAATAGATAATCAGCATTTCGACCAGGCCCTCCAGTTGTTAAACAAAGTAGTATACCTGCAGGCAGATCATACCGAAGGATACCATCAAAGGGCCTTAGTAAAGGAAGCATTAAAGGATGCAGAAGGGGCGTTTGTTGATTATGCTATCGTCTTGCACCTGGACAGCAGTTACTTAGAGGCCGCATTTAACCGGGCCAAACTCCGGTATCAACAAGAGCAATACGAGCTGGCAATTAAGGGTTTTCGACAGGTCCTTCGCATGCCCAATAACGAAACACGTGCCATTTATTTTAAAGGGACTCCCTTAAACAGCAACGGCCAACCCGCCATGGATGCCATAACCACAGGATATCATATCCAGGGAGATGTATACAACTACCTTGGTTTAAGTTATCACGCCCTGTATAACTATGATTCCGCCATAATCTCATTCAATGAGGCC
>JAJCYK010000207.1 GCA_029262935.1 Cytophagales bacterium
TCAATTAATCCATTTTCATAACTAACGGATCTAAACTTGGCGAATAAATCCGGTCCTGGAACATTCAATTTGAGTTTTATCGTTTTGCGGTCCTCCTCACTTTTTCCTGGACGTAGGTATACTTCGGCTCCAATGATTTGATGGTAATCCTCCTCTAAATCGTATAACTCGCTTTCGATGAACTCCACCAAAGTAGTAGGGGCATCAAAATCCACGGTTTGGATATCAGTTTTCATAATAGTAATCCTTTAATAACAATATCATTTATTGACTTAAACAAAGATGTATTTCTTTCTGATTAGGTCACAGTCAAAAGATCGAAATACCTTACATAAGCTTTTTATTGCATGAAAAAATACGTATTCTTGTTTAGTACCATGACAGCCATAAATCATATAGAATTCGCTGCGATGCCCTTAAATGACAAGGTCTCTGTCTTATTTAAGAAGGGTAATTTTATTGTGGCTATCAGGTATTACGGTTACAAGGTAAACCTTTACCTGTTGAACAATTTTTATGTAGAAGTGTTTTATAATCACAAGAAAGATGCTATTGAACGTATAGACCTGCTTCCTTCATTTCACTCAAGAATGAAGTTCTATTCGGATCAAATAACGCTGCCTACTAATCTGCTAAACCAATAAATTTTTGATGTAAATCAAGCACCTGTGGAATTACCATATGCTCTTGGTCGTTTTGCACTATAAAATCAGACTTCTCGTTCCGTTGGCTGTCGGTAAGCTGACTGGCAAGTATTTCCTGGATTTGTCGATTGTTGCGCTGGGGGTCTCTTTGCATAACTCGAGTGATTCTCAAGTTCACGGGTGCCACTACGTTAATGAGGTAATCCAAAGAGACGTAAGATCCTGATTCGATCATAAGTGCTGCTTCCTTGATTGTGTAAGCAATTTGATGTCCCTGTTCAACTATCCATTGTGCATAGTGTTTCCCTACCTCCGGATGGACCAATTGATTCAACAGCGCTACTCTTTCGGGGTTGCCAAAGACATGAGCAGCCAAATAAGTACGGTTCAAATCACCCGATTTCAGATAACTTTCCGCACCAAAATTGGCTAAAATTTTTTGCCGTAATGGAGAAGCATGGGTCATTAAATATTTGGCCTGGTAATCGGCGTCATATGTGGGTGCTCCCAGGGCTTTGAATATTTTACATACCACTGACTTACCAGCTCCGATGCCACCGGTAATGCCAACCTGCAGGGGCCTAGTTTTCATTGACAACTTTTAAGGAAGCAGTCTCTGCTGATAAATTAGTAACATACGGGTGATTTGAACGAGTTTGTGGGATTACCAAAGAGTCTTTAGACATATGATCAAAATCTACGAAAGCTTGCAGATCCTCAGCATTTAAAGAATCTGCATAGCTTGAAGGTAATTGGAACGTTACACTAATATCAGAAAACCGATCCAAACCATATCCTTCAGGAAAATTCAACAATTCAAGAGGCAATTTTAGAGTAACGGGAATAAGCGGGTCAACCCGAAAAGATACACCGACATTTTTAGTTCCCCACGTTACCTCTTTCAATTCGTTTGGCATAGCCACATTTTGTTGGAAGTTTTCGTTTATATTATTTTGGGTAATGTCCAAATAAAACGTATCCATTAAGTTATTAATATAGGTGGCAGGTCCTTCTACTTGCACGGTATCCGGATCAATTTCTATTTCTCCAATTAGCAGGTGATCTGTGGCCAAATTCAAACCCTCGGGGTCCAAAGCTAAAATCAGGGAGCGGGAGACTCTGGATTCAATATGAATAAAGAGGGTATCCGTAATTACGTGATTTAGATTAAATGAACTTACCTGATCATTAATAGTGGGTACCAAAGAAGCTCCTAATACAAATCTGGTCTCAACAGGATCATTAAGTTGTAGTTCAATGGGTTTAATGCCTATACCAAAAGACGTGCGAAATAGGTTCCAACCTCCGCCTGTAACATTGATTCTTAAAGAACTCGGTAAACTTCCTATTACCATCAAGCTGTCCTTTCCCGGGTAATCAATGGTTATGGGATAGGTAATATTGGTACTGTAATCTTGTTTGTTTAATGCGCTAAAAAACCAAAACGTCATAGCGCCCAGAATGCACATGGCAATAACTTGCCATTGCTTCTGATCCGTGTTATGAGCCTTTCCCCATATCCGTTCAAATATGTTATGGGCCTTTTCCAAAAATTACAATCAGGACTTTGTCAGTGACTTACTCGATTCCAGAGATATTGAAGCCTTTTCAAATTTGATCCTGGCGCCACGGTCTACTTCCAAAGTAACGGTACTTTCATCAATAGCGGTGATCTTCCCGTGCATGCCACCAATGGTAATGACTTCATCTCCTTTTTTAATTTCATTGATGAATTTTTTTTGATCCTTTGACTTTTTCTGTTGTGGGCGGATCATAAAAAAATAAAACACCAACAAAATTCCTCCAATTAAAACAAAATTAATTGTACCCCCAGAAGCTGGTCCGGGGGTTTGTAACAAAATAGTTTCTAACATAATATTAATCTTTCTAAAGAGGGTCTGAGGCTATTTTAATTAGCGGCGTTGACTGTCCCTTTAAGTCTTAGTTTTTGAACTTTAGGATAGGTATTGGCCGTAACCGTAACTGTTGGTGCTTGATTTCCTTTTTTATTTTTGCTGTTGAACCTAACCGCAATCTCACCTGTGCCTCCCACAGGAACCGGTTCACGAGAGTATGAAGGCACGGTACAACCACAAGAAGCCGAAGCGCTTTGAATAACTAATGGTGCTTCGCCAACATTAGTAAAACTAAATATGTAATCGACTATTTCGCCCTCTGCAATTGCTCCAAAATCGAAGCTTTCGGAAGCGAAGTTAAATTCTGGTAATGGACCTTCTGGTCTCTCTTCCACTGGTGCTACTGCCGGCGTGCTGATCGGAGAAGTATTCAAAGCTGGATTAGAGGTTGCAATCGCTCCTCCACTTTCCAATTGTGCTACTCGGCGTTCCAAGTCCGAAACTCGTGATTCTAATACGCTAGAATTGTTGCAACTACTGAAACCAACTGCCAGTAGTACTACTAAAAAACTAATTTTTATTGCTCTCATTTCTTTCTGTAATTTTATGCTAATTCAAATTATTTATAACAGCTTCCGTAAACTGTTCAGTTCCCAAACTACCCCCTAAATCGGCGGTACATGTTTCTTTTTTCCCTAAAGTGGTATTCAAAGCACTATCTAATCTTTCTGCATGATCATGCATTTCCAGATGCTTTAGCATTAATATGGCGCTTCTCAGTATAGCTGTTGGGTTGGCTTTACTCTGACCGGCAATATCTGGAGCTGAACCATGAACAGCTTCAAAAATAGCTATATCATCACCAACATTGGCACCAGCCACTAAACCAAGCCCTCCTACCAGACCTGCGCAAAGGTCCGAGAGTATGTCACCAAACAAATTAGTAGTCACTATTACGTCGTATTCTTCCGGGCGGATCACTAACTGCATGCACATATTGTCTATTATTCGATCATTCATCTCAATGCTGGGATAGTCTTTCGCAACTTCTTCTCCGGCATCTAGGAAGATCTTTCCAATCATTTTCAGAATATTTGCTTTATGCACCAAGGTCACTTTCTT
>JAJCYK010000208.1 GCA_029262935.1 Cytophagales bacterium
AAACAGGTCCTCTTTCTAAAGCAGTATCAAATACTTTTTGAAACGGAACAAAAGCGGTTTGCATGTCATTAGCTATTTCCTTCACGCTCTGTTGGTATGCAGGGAAATCTTTTACCCAGGCTGCTGTTATCGCTGAACCTCCTTTTACGGCAAAGGGTTCTCCCAAGATGATCTTTAAATCGGGCAATTGATTTTTGGTCCGGGTCAACAAGGCTCTAAGGTCTTTGTCAAATATTTCAGGAGTACCTTGGTAATTGCTGGACAGAGTATGCCAGTAATCATTAACACCTATTAAAATACTAAGTACTGTGGGCTTTAGTTGTAAGCAATCCTCTTCCCACCTTCCAGCCAACTGGTACACTTTGTTTCCGCTGATCCCTCGGTTGTAACACTTTACGTTATCTGTAGGATGATGAGCCAACATCTGTGATACAATCTGATAGACATATCCGTGACCCATTCCTTGTCCCTGATTGGCATAGTAATGACCACGGTTTCTTCCGGCATCCGTAATACTGTCACCCTGGAAAAGAATGGTCATATCTTTGGGAAATGGAACCGTTTCTTTCGTAAAAGGCTTACTTACCAAAGGTAAGGTAAGGGCTGAGAGTGAAGCAGCTGTACCTAATTTCAAAAATTTACGTCTGGTCGAATGTTCGGTTTTCATAGGTTGATAATCTTTTAGTTCCAAATTATCGGTTTTAGAATGAATACCAAAGAATTTAACAACCAAAGAAGGTTTTTTCGAGTATTAAATAGTAATAAGTTTGCATTTAAATCATGCATCAAATTTAATTGTAAGGAATATGGGAAAGTCATGGATAGTTACAGTGCTGCTGCTAACAATACTAAGTGCTTGTTTAAGCACGGATGATGGGATCACCTGTTTAATAGGTGAAGGAGGTTTGGTAACGGAGACACGCACCATTTCAGGTGACTTTACGGCGGTGCTACATCAAATACCGGGGATTTTGCACATTACCCAAGGCAGTACGCCTTCCTTAGTAATCGAAGGTCAAGCGAACATAATGCCTTTTTTAATTTCCCAAATATCAAATGATATACTCGCTCTTACTTTTAACGAATGCCTAGAAAGTGGTTTGAACTTTAACGTTTTTTTGACGGTAACGGACTTGAATGCTATTTCGCTATCTGGGGCTGGCAATATAATTTTTGAAAATGATATTGTGACGAATCGACTTGAACTCTTTACCACTGGGCTGGGCTCATATGACCTACAAGGATCTGCGGATACTTTGGAAATTACACTATCCGGTCAAGGCAACGTTAATGCTTTTGATTTTATCACAGAACACAGCGATGTGGTAATTGCTGGGACCGGGGATATAGAAGTAACCGCCAATCGTTCCTTGTTCGTTACCATAACAGGACAAGGCAATGTTTTTTACAAAGGCATGCCTACAGTGGTATCCAATATTAATGGTGTTGGGACGGTTACAGACGCGAATTAAGCCGAAGCCTTTTCAATAATATAGTCATTTAAGAGTACCTCCAATTGTTGCTCCAGTTTGGGCAGAGCCGAACACGGTGACTCAAAGTCTATATCCCGTATCTGCCAAAAAATAGCTCGATTCATCCACTCCGGGTACTCTTCTTTAAGCATGGGGTAATGCTCGATTTCGTCCATCAAGATGATCTGATCTGCAGCCATAAAATCTTTAGGTTGTAGTTTTATAGGGAATCTTGATAAGTCAAAAGGGATGTTCTTTGACTCCAACCCATTTTGAGCATTTGGGCTTATGGCAAAAGGCCTGGTACTTTCTTGAAAGCCTCTGCTAAATCCTACACAATCTAAGTTGTACTTTTGTGCATAGTGGTTAAAAAATACTTCTGCGAAGCGACTTCGGTAGTAGTTACCTGTGCAAATAAAAAGGACCCGATTTTTCATAGCGAATTAGTAAAGTATAATTAAATAGTATAATATTAATATTAAAAAGCAACAGAAAGTAACCCTTTTGGTACAAAAAAAATATTAATTTGTACTTTATTGATAAAAATAAGCCCTGCGTTGTATTTGATAGAATGAGCTTTATTTGCACTCCCCCCGATGTATTTTGACCGCTGCCGTGCCTGTTTGTGGTGCTACTGACCTCGCGCTGCCAACAACAGAACTCCCGCTTTCGAACACTTTGCCCATTTCCATACACCATAACATTTTAAAAAAATGTACAAGTATCTTATTTATCAGTCATTTATATAATGGCATCAAAGTTGTTTTTAAATTGAAGCATGCAATCTGAGCACCAAAATATCCGCATATGGTAAGTTCCAATCAGGTAGCAAAAAGCATTTTGGGACGTTCAAAGCATTACGATAGTAAATTTGCAAATCATGAAATCGACGCTTCTACTAAGCATTATTTGTTTACTCATCAATAATTGTATTCTTGGACAAACCTCTCAAGGGTCAAACATGAAATATCTGGGGGAACAACCCCCTGGGTTAACCCCAAAAGTATTTGCGCCCGACCAGGTTTCATTAGAACATGAATACGAATACGGTTCAGTGTTCTCGGCTAACGGGGATGAGTTTTTCTATGGAGTAGATACCGGTGGCAAAGCCGAGATCAGATACATGAAATTACAACACAATAAGTGGAGTGCTCCCGTGAAATTAATATTTAGCGAAGAAAATAGCTTTAACGACCCTTTTTTATCACCAGATGAAACAAGGCTTTATTTTATTTCCGATCTAACCATGAATGGATCAAATGAGCAAAAGGATTACGATATCTGGTATGTAGAAAGAAAGGAAAACGGTTGGTCGCAGCCAATAAATGCCGGGGAGGCCATTAATTCATCTAAAAATGAATATTACATGTCCTTCACGAATGAAGGTACCATGTATTTCTCATCGAATGCAAAGGCCGATCCTCATCAAGGTAATAATTTTGATATCTATGCTTCGAAGAATAATAGTGGAGAATTTCAGATACCCCAAAAGCTGGATGGTTCCGTTAACACACCCAACTATGAGGCGGATGTTTTTGTGGCATATGACGAGTCTTATTTGATATTTAGCTCGGTTCGTTCCGATGGATACGGGAATGGTGACTTGTATATAAGTTTCAAAAATGGTGATAACACTTGGACCCAAGCTAAGACCATGGGTGATATCATCAATACCTCAGGGCATGAATTGTGCCCATTTGTTAGTAAGGATGAAAAGTATTTTTTCTATACTAGTGATAAGGATATTTATTGGGTGGATGCTTCCATCATAGATGCGCTGCGGTAGCCCCATCGACTATCCAATCAGAGAATTAAAAACCTTGCTTTTATTTTTCAGCCATTTGTTCGAGTTAATTTTCACCCAACTTCACCAGGTCTGTAGCAATTTACGTCCCATTAATCCGAATATATGGGTATCTTTCTCTGATGGTTACACCTTCTTATGAAGTACTAATCTTAGCTGCCGGATCATCAAGCAGAATGGGCCAACCGAAGCAACTATTATCTTGGGGTGGTCAATCCTTGATCCGGCGCACGTGCTTGTTGGCTCTGGATTTAGGAGTTCCGGTTCGGTTAGTATTAGGTGCACATAAATCTCTGATTTCAAAAGAGGTATCTGATTTGCCTGTTACCCTCAGTGAAAATCACCAATGGGAACTGGGTATGGCCTCCTCCTTGCAAAGGGGAATAACAGACGCTCAAAACGGTAAGAACAATTTATCAGGCGTGTTGGTATTGTTGGTGGACCAACCCTTTATAAGTAGGGACCACCTTGAAAGGTTGATCCCTTTAGAATCCTTACCATCGCAACTGGCGGTTACCGCATATGCAGAGACCTTTGGGGTACCTGCTTTTATCGGCAGCGACTACTTTGATGAACTTAAAACCTACACCGGGGATCAGGGAGCCCGTATGCTTTTTAAAAAACACGTTACTAGTTTGGTTAAATACTTATTTGAGCCTGCTGCCCAAGATTTGGACACCCCGAAAGATTGGGAACATTTTTTACGGGAACAATCATAATGGCCACAAATCTCCAGAATTTCGACTATATTTAATGTTCAACTGCTCAACCCATGAACGATAAACCCACTCAAGTATTCGATAATCACGGCCGACCAATTAATTATGTAAGGTTGGCAGTAACGGATCGATGCAACCTACGGTGCTTTTATTGTATGCCGGCTGAAGGTATCAAATACCTCCCAAAGAAAGAGTTACTTACTTATGAGGAAATGGAGCGCTTGCTGGCAATTCTTGCTAGTATGGGTGTTAACAAGCTGCGAATTACTGGAGGGGAACCGTTTATCAGGCAAAATCTTATGGATTTCTTGGAACGTGTGGCGGAAATACCTCAGATGGACCACATACACATCACTACCAATGGTGTGCTAACAGCTCCTTATATTCCCAGACTGAAAGCTATGGGAATCGGATCCATAAACTTGAGTATTGATACATTAGATCGTGAACGTTTTAAATTAATCACGCGGCGGGATGAAGTTGATAAGGTATGGGAT
>JAJCYK010000209.1 GCA_029262935.1 Cytophagales bacterium
ATTTGGAAGCATGTTATCCACCCCAATCATTAATCAACCGCAATCCGCCATCCTGGGCATGCATAACATCGTACAGCGTCCGGTGGTAGTAAACGGTGAAGTGGTGGTAAGACCTATTATGTATGTGGCTCTGTCCTATGACCATCGGATAATAGACGGTCGTGAATCAGTTAGTTTCTTATACAGAGTTAAAGAGTTTTTGGAAGACCCTACCCGGATGTTGGTAGGAATTTAACGTGTTGAATTATGCAATATGATGTAGTAGTAATTGGATCCGGTCCTGGGGGGTATATCGCGGCCATCCGTTGTGGTCAATTAGGAATGAAAGTTGCGCTTATTGAAAAGTATAGTACTTTAGGTGGTACCTGTCTTAATGTTGGCTGTATCCCATCCAAAGCGTTGTTGGATTCTTCAGAACATTTTCACAACGCTACTCATACTTTCAAAGAACATGGAATTGTTGGTAAGGATTTTCAAGTTGATCTTCCCCAAATGATAAAACGCAAGCAATCAGTAGTTGATCAGACAACTGGTGGCATTACCTATTTGATGAAAAAGAACAAAGTGGACGTTCTCACAGGAGTAGGGTCTTTTAAGGACAAAAATACCGTATTGGTCACCGACAAAGATGGTGGCACCCAATTACTAGAAACCAAAAATGTAATTATTGCTACTGGTTCCAAACCAGCCACCTTACCGTTTATTGAACTTGATAAGAAACGGGTGATAACCAGCACTGAAGCATTAGAAATTACCAAACTACCCAAACACATTATTGTGATGGGTGGAGGAGTAATTGGGTTGGAATTGGGTTCCGTGTTTGGCAGGTTAGGCACTAAAATCACCGTAGTGGAGCTTATGAATAGCATTATTCCCACTATGGATCGCACCATGGGTAAGGAACTGCAAAAAGTACTTAAGAAAATTGGGTTTGAGTTCTTGTTAGAACACAAAGTTACCGAGGTTAAAAACACCGGTAAGCAGGTAGTGGTTACAACAGAGAATAAAGCGGGGGAAAAGAAAGAATTAAAAGGAGACTACTGCCTGGTTTCCATTGGACGAAAGCCTTACACAGAGGGATTAGGGCTAGATAACGTAGGGATCCAAACAGACAAAGCCGGCCGAGTTGAGGTGGACGATCATTTAAGAACCAGCGTGGATAATATTTACGCTATTGGAGATGTAATACGCGGTGCCATGTTAGCACATAAAGCAGAAGAAGAAGGCGTGATGGTGGCCGAGCAACTAGCTGGGCAAAAACCGCATATAAATTACCTGCTTATCCCAGGAGTGGTATATACCTGGCCAGAAGTAGCTTCCGTGGGATATACCGAAGAGCAACTAAAAGAGATGAATCGACCTTACAAAAGCGGCTCCTTTCCTTTTAAAGCTTCCGCGCGAGCGAGAGCCAGTATGGATGTGGACGGAACCGTCAAAGTATTAGCCGATAAAGAAACAGACGAAATTCTTGGTGTACATATTATTGGACCCAGAGCGGCTGATATCATTGGAGAGGCGGTAGTTGCTATGGAGTACAGAGCCTCTGCTGAGGACATTTCGCGAATGTCACATGCTCATCCCACGTATACCGAAGCACTCAAAGAGGCTTGTTTGGCAGCAACTGATAATCGTCCGTTAAACCTTTAAGGGAACGTAAGACTATGGGGGTGAGCGTAAGAAATTTTAGGAGCAATAGTTGCTTCCTGAAACTGTCTTGGTCGCATCCCATCTGGCATCATTAAACGGGCGATATTTCTACGTTCATCAACAGGCGAAAAAGTATCTAAATATAGAAACCTAAAATCGCCAGTAACGGAAAAATACGTTTCATTATGTTGTGTATTTATGGTCGACCCCAGGTTGACTGGTGTACTCCACTTGGTCCATGTCTCATCCACTCTTTGAGTCATATAAATGTCGCTTCCTCCTAATCCGTTGTGCCCATAGGAAGCAAAAAACAATGTTCTGCCATCAGCAGCTAGAAAAGGAGCAAAATCTGCATGTTCCGTATTTATTTGCGATCCCAGATTGATAGGTTTTTGATAATTACCATCTTCTCCTACCAGGCTTACGTATAAATCTTGTCCACCATATGAATCTTCCCTTTCGATAGCCATAAACAGCACATTAGATTCAAAGCAAGTATAAAAGTCCGAATATTCATTCATGTTGTAATAGTCCTCAATAAGGATCGGTTGTGGTTTTGTCCATTGATTGTTGACTATAGTTGCTTTGGCCAAGGGATGTTCAAGCTTTCCATAGGTATTGTAAAAGATTCCCATTTTCCCATCCGAGCTAATGGCACATATGGCGTTGGCGTATTTATCATTTACAATATTTCCAAGATTGGTGGCAGTGTCCCATTCTCCATCCTCCTTCATACGCGACACCCATATGTCTTGTGCATCTTTTTCGCCAAGCACATTTTGTGGACAATTCCTCCTACTAAAATATAAGGTCTTTCCATCAGGTGAGATCAAAGGTTTTACTTCCTGAAAGTCTGTATTGATAGAAGTACCCAAAATTTCTCCACCATCAAGCGAGGGAATTTGCTGATCTTGAGCAAGGGCAGATAAAAACACCACGAGTAAAAATGGCACTAAAAAAATACGTTTCATCCAGTATTGGTTTATGTTTGAAATACCTATCTAGATTCTAATCATTTCGAAGTTGCCCTTTTTATCTATGAATTCCTGCGCGCTTTGTTATTGCAAGATGGTTTGTCAGATTAATAGTAATATTGAAGTATCTGTCCGCAATCAATTAAGAAGTATATCATTGATTATCAATATATTAATGGGAATAGATAAGCAGCGAATAGCCAATCTACAGGTAGTTTTCGGGGCTACTTCAAGCGTTTTTACGGTTGTAAGAAGTAAAGGATTTAGTACGCCTTTTTTCTATCGGCTCTTTGTAAGTGCATTTTACTTACACCTATCAACTCTTCTTAGGTAGAAGTAAGCGACCCAACACATCAAAATACAGCAGTACATAGAGCATTAAAGTCATCGTCCAGATGACTAACATGTTGAAGTAAAAGGTGTGGATGTAGGTGCCCATAAAAGGTTTATGTGCCACAAAAAACTGAGTGCGAAAGCTCCATGGTCGCTGAGGTTTCGGCCATATGTATATGGGA
>JAJCYK010000210.1 GCA_029262935.1 Cytophagales bacterium
GCAAAGGGTACTAAAATCACAAACCCTACGGTGTAAAACATCGGGATACCCACAATAAACCCCGTCACCATCAAAGCCAATTGGATGCGCTTGATTCCAAATAGGCGTACCAGGTTATTGGTAATCTTATCAGCCGCTCCACTCATGGCTACCAGCTCTCCCAAAATAGCTCCAAACCCTAAAATAGGCACTAACGATCCTAAGGTTTTACCAATCCCTGATTTAATGGCGTCCACTGTTTCTAGCATAGGAAGCCCTTCTACCAGACCTACAAAGAGGCACACTAACATAAATGATATAAAAGTATCGAGTTTCACTACTGTGACCAGCAAGAGAAGCAACACCAGCCCGAGGCCGATAGATAGTAAAGCCATACAAATTTAGGTTCTTTTGAATCCATAAGATAAGTGGTTAATCATTGACCACCTAACCTCTGTTGAGTAAATTGGCATTCCCAAGCTAACTAAGTATAAATCAAATCTTGAGAATCCCATGAAGGTAGCGGTAGCACAATTCGAGCCCAAGAACGGTGACAAAAAGTATAACCTATCTGTTATTGAAAGTTTAACACAACGTGCCAAATCGCAAGGTGCGGAGGTCGTAAGTTTTCATGAAATGTCTGTTACTGCGTATACCTTTACTAAAGACCTTAATCGCAGAGAAATCACTGCTTTGGCGGAAAAAATCCCTCATGGGTCAAGCACAAAAGCTCTGATGAGAATCTCTAACAACTATGATATACCCATTTTAGCAGGGCTGGTAGAAGAGGAAGAGGGACAGATATACAATACCTACTTATGTGTTTATAAAAATGAAGTAGTAGCAAAATTCCGTAAACTACATCCCTTCATAAGTACCTTTATGTCACCTGGGAACAATTATTGTGTATTTGATCTATTGGGTTGGAAATGCGGCATCCTAATTTGTTACGACAACAATGTAATTGAAAATGTAAGGGCTACTACCCTGTTAGGAGCAGAACTGATTTTTGCGCCCCATGTCACCGGTTGTACGCCTTCAGCTATGCCCGGACGAGGCTATGTGGAGGACCACTTGTGGCAAGATAAAGAAGCCAATCCTCAGGCTCTAAGGGCAGAATTCAATGGCCCTAAAGGCAGAGGTTGGCTGATGAGATGGTTGCCTGCCCGAGCTTATGACAATGGAGTATATTATGCCTTTACCAACCCTATCGGTTATGATGGTCAACATTTAAAAAACGGAAATTCCATGATTATCGACCCTTATGGGGAAGTACTTTCAGAAGTGCAGTCATTCGATTCCGATATCGCTATTTCCGAAATAACGAAGGAAAAAATTCCCTTATCAGGAGGGTGGCGCTATCGCAAGGCCCGTAGGCCTGAGTTGTATCAAGAAATAATTGGGAGAGATCATGAGTCAGATACCACTCCGGTTTGGTTGAAATAAAACCGATCTTCCATGATTAATTCTAAAAATTCCCTAAACAATTCATATGAACACCATTACCGTTAACCTCCATCAAAACAGTCCCACATCCTCTTTACTTACCTTTGGGGAGCACGAATTGATCATTGATAGACCCATAGATAAAGGTGGTCAAAACCAAGGCCCTATGGGAGGACAAGTATTGCTTATGAGTGTTGGCGGTTGCTTTTGCAGTACATTGTACGCGGCGGCTCAAGCCAGAGAAATAGTAGTTGAAGACTTAAAGTTATCCATACATGGAACGCTCTCCGAAGGTTTGCCAAAGCGTTTTCAAGAAATCAGCCTGGAGGTTCTGGAAGTCCAATGCAGCCATCCGGAAGAGTTTGCCAAGCTGTTAAAAATCGCAGAAAATGGTTGCATTGCCGTAAACACCATCAAGCAAGGCTTGGATTTTAAGGTCACAAACTAATTCTGCTCATTTTTCAGCGTCAAAGGAAAAGTCTAAACTTTGTTTTCCACCACCTATCAACCAAAGGCGTGCTCACATGTAGTGCCCACCTAATTCAATACTTTGTTGTGATTTATAAGAATATCAACTCACATCCAATGGATAACCCTTAAGTTAACAACTGTATGGTAGTACATAATCCTCAATGGCAGGGTGCCGGTCAAAGGGAATCTCTTTATGCAGGTTCGTCGACTTTAAGAACCTTTTTTGGTGCACTAATTACTCATGAGATCCAACTGTCAAATCTCGAAGAACCTGCACCACATGATGTAAATCATTATGCAGCTATTTACCAACAAACTCAGGAATTCAGATCTCTGGTCTCAGCAGTAAAACCGGAAAAACTATTTACCCTAGGTGGTGATTGTGGTGTAGAACTGGTTCCCGTCTCCTACTTAAACCAAAAGTATGACAATCTGGGTATTCTATGGTTTGACGCACACGCCGATTTCAATACCCCTGAAACCTCGGTGAGCAAAAACTTTCATGGCATGCCTTTACGTACTTTGTGTGGGGAAGGGCCCCGGGGCCTGATTGAGCTGTGTTTCAAAAAAATCAATCCTAAGCAAATCCATTTTGTAGGCTTGCGGTCCATTGACCCTCCAGAAAATGATGCTATTGAGAACTACTCCCTATTTACGGATACGGTGGGTGATTGGCAGAGATTATTACACGCGTTACATGAAGCAAAAACTAAAAACATATATGTTCACTTTGATGTAGATGTTTTG
>JAJCYK010000211.1 GCA_029262935.1 Cytophagales bacterium
TTAATACAATAATACGTTCAAGATATAATATAAGTCAAACAGCACCATTACCGTCAATCCGAAATATGCCAAACGAATTAAATTTTTGGAAGGCCGATGTGTAGCAGCTATGTTGTCACTTTGGACCGCACGCAAATTTAAAAAGGCAATTACGGGGGCCCCTAAAAATGCTATTATAGTAGCCAGTTCCAAAGCCTGAATCATACCTCCTACGAACAGGTTGAAAAATAGAAACCCTCCCACACCAATCAGAGGTAAAAGAATGTTGTAATACCGCTGTAAAAAATCTTGTTGGGATTGCTCTTTGGAGATTTCCTGAAATTTAAAGGTTCTCAATCCTCTCACGAAACAACGAGTAAAAGCGTCCATTGCCGCGATTAAAGTTCCGTAAATAGTGCCAAAAGCCGCCAGGGCCAAGAATGGGTAGATCCAATCCCCTAAATTTTTAGTAAATATTTTCATAAGATTCACACAAAATTCCGCGGGAGATCCCTGCAATAATTGACCGCTACCAAAGACCGAAAAAGCGCCTATGGTAACAAACATCACACCCAAAATTGTGGTTAATACATACCCTATATTGAAATCTGTGAGACTGTCCTTTAATGAAATCTCATGATTCGAAGTTCTCGATTTTTCCACACTCCATATGCTGTGCATCACTGAGGATTCCATTCCAGAAGGCATAAAACCTATAAGACTTACAAACAAAGTCAATCCCGTTCCCTTTAGCAAAGTGTCAAGCTCAATCCCACCACCCATGGTGTGCTCAGGCCCTTTAATTATTACCGCTACAAAGGACGTGATCATGGTGATTAGCAAAATCGCCGAAATAACCTTTATTAGTTTGTCTAACATGGAATATCGGCCCAGTAACAACACCAAAACGGTCAATCCTAATACAGCAGCTGTTAAAAAATGAAAAGGAATTTCCTGAAATCCAGGCAATGTACTTAAAAGGCCAGCGGTTACCGCTCCTAGCGCTCCTGTAACAGCAAACATGTTAATACCTATGATTATCATAAAAAGCACTACGCTCCATTTCCCTTGCTTTTTATAACTATGCAATAAACTATACCCGGTAGCGCTGGTATATCGAGGTCCAAATTCAAAAAACGGGTACTTTAAGATAAGTGTTATTAAAATGATCCAAAGGTAAATCATCCCATGATGAGCACCTGCACGAGTAGACAAGATCAAATGTGAAGTCCCTATGGCGGTACTGGCAAAAAGTAATCCAGGCCCTAAGGATTTCAGTATTTTTTTATATCTCATTTGCAAGAATATAGCTACCTTTCTTTTCTAATACAACCACAAAAATTGTTCATGTCATCTAGAGATCTGATAAGTGAATTTCGCCAATTTCTGGATGCTGGTCAAATACTTTTAGAAGGTCAAGTACGCGATCGATTTCATCACATTTGGAAAACAGACGAGCCTTTAAGGGCAAAAGCAGTCCTACTGCCCCGAAATACAGAAGAAATTTCCAAGATTCTTAAAATCTGTAACAGCTGCGATCAAACGGTAGTCGTTCATGGAGGGCTTACTAACTTAGTAGGGGGCACTGAAACAAACCCGAATGACGTGGTTATATCAATGGAGAAGCTCAGCGCCATAGAAGAAGTTGATGAAAGTGGTCGTAGCATGACCGTGCAAGCTGGTGCCGTATTAGAGCATATACAACTAGCTGCTCAAGAAAAAGATCTGTTGTTTCCTCTTAATTTTGGAGCAAAAGGCTCCGCACAGATTGGAGGAATAATTAGCACCAACGCCGGCGGTTTACGAGTACTTCGCTATGGAATGACCCGGAATTTAATTCTAGGCTTGGAAGCTGTATTGGCAGATGGCACCATAATATCTTCCTTAAAAAAAATAATTAAGGACAATTCTGCTTATGATGTGAAGCAATTATTTATTGGTTCAGAAGGTACTTTAGGGGTAATTACGAAAGCAATACTAAAACTTAACGAAGCTCCCAAAAGTCGGAATAGCGCATTTGTTGCTCTTGAAAACTATCCGCAAGTGTTGCAGTTCTTAAAATATTTGGACCAAAATTTGAGTGGCACTTTAAGTGGATTCGAGCTGTTCTGGAATGAAAGCTACCGGGCACTTACTTCCCCCCCTTCACTCAATAAACCTCCACTACCTCAGGATTATCCATTTTATGTTTTAGTTGAAACGTTAGGCAGTCATCAACAGAATGACAAGCAAAGGCTTCAAGATCTTTTAGAAAAAGCTTTGGAAGAAGGTCTTATTTTGGATGCTATTCCCGCCCATACCGCGGCAGAACTACAATGGTTTTGGAGCGTCCGAGAAGATCTGGACGTTATTATTAATCAATGCAATCACGATCAACATTTTGACATCAGTTTGCCCATACCTGCTATTGGGAAATATGTATCCTCAATTAAACAAGCACTGGCAAATATTGCAGCACTTGAAACTTGCTACCCGTTCGGACATGTGGCAGATGGTAACATCCATTTTGTAATTGGGAAAAAAAATGACAGTCAAGAATTAGTCGACAAGATCAACGAAGTTGTCTACCAGCCACTGCAACGTTTAGGTGGATCTGTATCAGCGGAACATGGCATCGGTTTACACAAGAAGCGCTATTTGAATTTATCTCGCTCCCCACAAGAAATCGAGCTCATGAAAACATTGAAACGGGCCTTAGATCCGAAAGGAATCCTAAATAGAAATA
>JAJCYK010000212.1 GCA_029262935.1 Cytophagales bacterium
AGATATACCCGTATCAGCACTGATTTCATCAATGAATTCATCGTACCGGTGGTCAAATTGAGTAACCCTTACCACTGAGACCGTGCTTGGTAAGGCTACGTCAATACGAATAAAGTCCCAAAGTCTCAGGCCCAAATCAACCAAAGGTGCAGCGATACTCGCCAAGAAACTGGATTTCAAGATATCTTTGAGGTAATGCTTCGATTTTAAAACCTTCATATAGGTTCCAATCTTCTCTTCCAATTCCAAATACCCCCTTCTGCGCTGCATCAACAAGTTAAAGCCAGTCATCCAAATTAGAATGAAGAAGTAAGATGATTTTTCCTCAATTTCCTTGGCAAAAGCCATAGTTAACCAAAAACCCATGCCCTTCTTCCTGCACTCCGGGTCAACGTAAAGATCATGTATAAAGTACCCTTTCTTAGTAGTTCCCTTAAAATTGAAATCTGCAGGCATACGACCATGGTAAGCAATGATTTTGCCCTGCTGTTCGGCCACAAAGTAGGTCACATCATTTCCTGCGTAAGGATTATGAAATGCAATCCATTTCATAAGTTCCGTTCTTTTTCGAGCATCTTCTTCATCCAACTCAGGACGGGTGGCAATCAGCTCTTGGATTTGCGGCATATCCGCAAGTTGAATTTCCCTTATTGTAATGTCTTTCATGGGTAAAAAATGAGTTTTGCATAAAAATAAGCCAATAGCTCACCAAGCACAGTCTTTAGTCCTATACTGGATTTCCACCAATAACGGGAAGAGTAACTATTGTCTTTTAAGTTAATTACTCCCACCGAAACATTGGTGGTAAGAGCCAAATCAAAAAGCAGCCTGCTACGACGTGCATGAGGACCAATGGTAACTACGTTTAGGGTCTTCACTTGAGGTTGATATTCTTTAAGCCAATGATCCACCTCTACCGCTGTACTATAGGTGCGGTCTTTGGTTACCGCTGGATCTCGAATTACGTTAATCATCTGGGAATCCACTCCCACTGCTATTAGCGTGGCAGCCAATTGGTCTGCAGTAGTGGCGTAGTCCGATAGATAGGCGCCTTTTAACGGTCTTCCACCGGCCGCTAAAATCAGATCATACTCCTCTAAATCCACCTCAGCTAACAAAGCGACTACGGCAAAATCCGGTATCCAGCTTTCAATAACTAATGCTTGCGCGTCAATAGGTTTATGAACGGACAAAAACCCGTACACGGTACGTGAAAAAATATACGCAGAAGTGCAAAAGATAATCAGTAATGCCAACCACCCTCTAGATGTCAAGCTCCAGCATTCCTTCCTCTTTATTAGACCCCAGCGCTCTGTCATCAATAACTCTTTAGTAGTGATACCTGCGTAAATGATGCTCCAGAGATTCGTTTAATATACTCTGCTGGTGGTCCGTAAGATCTGTAGTCCATTTATTGTTGGAATTCCTAAGCTTTATAGCGGATATGGCTTTTTCGAACTTTGGCTCCCAGGGCAGCTCACAAAATTCAGTAACATCCTTCATTACAGATACCGAGTCCAGGCACATGTCTTCATATTTTACTTCAGTATAATTGGTGCCATCTAGGTCAATTTTTACCTTTTCATAAGCATCCATTAACAATTTCCATTGTATGGCTGCCAACACTACAAAGCTTTTATCGTGTGATTCCCACTCTGCTTGTTGTTCATTATTTAAAGGACCCCATCTCCAATTGTCTGGACCTTGCCATCCATGCCAAAAACCTACATTTAGCATGCTATTTACCACGGCCCTGCCGTCTCTTATTATGTGTACAAATTTGGCATCAGGAAATATTTCTTTTAGCATAGACACTCTAGGCCATCCAGTAATTTTAAGCAAAAGGCGATGCCTCTTATCATTTCCTATTTGTGAAAGTGCTTGCTTAATATCCTTGCGAGATTTTTCTGTTACATCGTAGTCAAATAAATCCCGGCATGGTCTGCTAAATCCTTTGATATAAGTGTCCCAAAAGCCAAAAGCCTCAAAGGTGTTGAGTTTACCCTGTAGATAAGGCCCCACCAATGGGTAATCAATTAACTTCATAATCTGGGCGCTTTTGCGCAAGTTTCTAGGAGATCTTTGGGCAAACGTAGAGAACCACGCACAGTTTGGGTGATTAGAAAACAAATTATGAAAAATCGTGGATCCACTGCGGCCAACTCCTATAATAAAAATCGGTTTCTCAATATCCATAAAATCTTTTAAAGCCTGTAGTTTCTTGAAAAGTCAAAGATATACATAAAATATCTAATAATAAATTGTATTATACAAATATTTACCTAATTTTGCCAGCATTAGGAATTCACCTGAGCCATATGTCGTGAATTTAAGCAACAATATGAAGATTGCAATAATTATTGATACCCTGAGGTCTGGCGGAAAAGAAAGGCGACTGGTCGAATTGATAAAAGGACTACACCGGGAATACCAAGCCAAAATAGCATTGGTGCTTCTTTCTAAAGAAATCCATTACGAGGAAATACTCCATATGGATATTGACATTCATTATTTGGAAAGGAAGTGGGATAAGGACCCCACAATCTTTAACAAGTTTTATAAAGTATGTAAAAACTTTAAGCCGGAGATTATTCAAAGCTGGGACAGCATGTCTTCAATCTATGCCGCGCCTGTGGCCAAGCTGTTAAATGTAAAATTTGTCAATGCCATGATCTACGACGCCCCCTACCCTTTCAAACCTTGGTCCAGAAAATGGACACGCTCTAAAATTACTTTTCCACTGTCCCACGCTATCATTGGAAATTCTCAGGCAGGTTTGGAGGCCTATCAGGCGCCAAAAGCAAAAAGTCATCTTATTTACAACGGATATGACTTTCGAAGATTAGACTATCCAGAGCCTACAGAAAAATTACGGACAAAATTTAAAATTGAAACTGAAAACGTCGTGGGTATGGTAGCTACCTATTCTCATCATAAAGATCATCCCACACTAATACAGGCCGCACAGAAAATATTGGAGCAAAGAGATGATGTTACTTTTCTTTGTGTGGGGGGTACCAAGGGCGCTTATAAGCGTGAAGCTGAGGCATTGATTTTAGACAAGAATAAAACCCGTGTCATTTTAGCAGATGCTCAAAACCCCATCGAACCAGTTATAAACTTGTTCACTATGGGAGTCTTAGCCACCTATACAGAGGGAATATCTAATGCTATAATGGAATATATGGCCATGGCCAAACCCGTGGTAGCCACGGATGGTGGAGGAACAAAAGAGTTGGTACGTCATAAAGAAACTGGCTTTCTCGTTAAAAGAGAAGATCCAGAAGATCTGGCAACACGAATTGTTTATCTACTGGACCACCCTCAAGAGGCCACGATTATGGGTCAGGTTGGCCAACAACGCATCAAGGACACCTTTAACCTGTCTAAGATGACATCTACCTTTAATACTATATATAAGAAGTTGCTAAAATGAAAGTACTGCTATTGGTTCCAAATTTAACGGTAGCCTCCGGAGGTGTCGGAAATATTTATAAGGTTATTGACCTTCCTAATTACGGTAACATCC
>JAJCYK010000213.1 GCA_029262935.1 Cytophagales bacterium
CAGCACTCCTCAACAGATAACTGTTCACGAATTACAGGAACAAATTCTGTCTGATACGCTGTACTACAGCAACCAAGAAATCGCTTTCGATATGGCCAGCTTAGTGGATACCACTTTTATGCTA
The DNA here is from genome assembly GCA_029262935.1 of Cytophagales bacterium. Lineage (GTDB taxonomy): Bacteria > Bacteroidota > Bacteroidia > Cytophagales > Cyclobacteriaceae > JAJCYK01. The sequence goes on from JAJCYK010000213.1 coordinate 125, forward strand.
AATGAGGATGATACTCTGCTAAGCATAAACATGGACCTAATCAAGGATGAGTTCTTTGATGTACTCAAAAATTATGTTGTTGACAGTACCAATGCTGCCAACTTCTTGGAGCAATTTATGGGATACACCTTGGCCACCGATGTTTCTAGCAATGCCGTTTTAGGATTTGATCCCACTGCTACAGACAGTGGATTGACATTTTATTATACCACCGCAGATACCGTAGTTAATACTTTCAATCTACTGTTATCCACTTATTTTAATAAAATTACCCCTGATTATGCCGGAACTAATTTGGCAGGCATCGTGCCGCTGACAGAGTTTCAGCCCGTCGATGATAACATTTACTTACAGACAGGTACGGGTATAGTGCCAAAGCTTAATTTTCAACAATATTTTGATTTTCTCGATGATGATACCACCGGTACCATCGTAATTAATAAGGCGGAATTAACCGCCACCAACCTTGATGGTCTTCGAGACTTTATTAACCCACCAGTACAAATGGGTTTTTACTATACCGACGAAACCAATGAATTTTTAAATACAGATACGGAGCCATCTTTTCCCAATACCATTCAGACGGATGGTGTTTACATCAGCGCCACTAATAACGGTGCGGATCCGTTTAACTTGATTTCCCAGTCACAACGAGCACAACTGGATACTACCAATGTCGAATATTCGTCAGAGATTACGCTCTTTCTTCAGCTAATTGCCGACGGGCTAATTAACAGGGAGAATGCGCAAGACGTGCTTTTGGTGCCCTTTAGTTTTGTTGAAAACCCCACCTCAATCAGAGATTTTGGAAGAAATTTGGACCGATTTAGGTTACAACCGGCGGATTTAGTGCTAAAAATTTCTTATACAAGACTTAGATAGTTTCAAATATTTCTTCGTATCTTTATATCCATGTGTGGAATAGTAGCATACGTCGGGCCTCAACAGGCCACACCCATCATACTCAAAGGATTGAGAAGATTGGAATACAGAGGTTATGACAGTGCGGGGATTGCACTAATCGAGGACTCTGGGTTAAATATTTATAAAAAGAAGGGAAAAGTAGCCGATCTGGAAGATCATATAAAAGGTACTAATCCCAAAAGCAACATTGGAATAGGGCATACCCGATGGGCTACTCACGGAGAACCAAATGATATCAACGCCCACCCCCATTATTCGGCTTCCAAGGGCCTAGCCATGATTCACAACGGGATCATAGAGAATTATGCTTCTATTAAACAAGATTTACAAAATAAGGGTTACGAATTTACCAGTGACACTGACTCTGAAGTCTTCATCTATTTTATTGAAGACATATTAAAAAACAATCAATGTGAATTAGAAGAGGCCGTGCGATTAGCACTGAATAAAGTAGTAGGCGCTTATGCTATAGTAATCATGTCAGAGGAAGACCCTACTACCTTAATTGCGGCCAGGAAAGGGAGCCCGCTGGTAGTGGGAATAGGAAAAGATGAGTTTTTTCTGGCATCTGACGCCACTCCAATTATTGAGTATACCAACGAGGTGGTCTACCTGAATGATCAGGAGATGGCCATAATCAAAGATAACGACTTCTCCATCCGAACCACTCAGGATATTGAGATGACCCCTTACATCCAGACTTTGGATATGGAGTTGGAGGCTATTGAAAAAGGCGGGTATGAGCATTTTATGCTTAAGGAAATTTTTGAACAACCCAGGTCAATCGGGGATTGCATGCGAGGAAGACTTAATGCTTCCAGTGGTCACCTGGTCCTGGGTGGTATTAATGAATATGCCAAGAAACTTGACGCTGCCGAGCGTATTGTCATTGTCGCCTGTGGCACTTCATGGCATGCTGGTTTGGTGGCAGAGTACTTTTTTGAAGAGTTTTGTCGGATACCAGTTGAAGTAGAATATGCCTCCGAGTTCCGCTACCGCAATCCTGTGATAAAGGAAGGGGATGTGCTTATAGCGATTTCCCAATCTGGAGAAACTGCGGATACTCTGGCTGCTATTGAGCTAGCTAAATCCAAAGGGGCAATAATATTCGGAGTGTGTAATGTGGTAGGTTCTTCAATCGCAAGATCTTCTCACGAAGGAGCGTATACCCATGCTGGCCCTGAAATAGGCGTGGCTAGTACCAAAGCATTTACGGCGCAGTTAACCGTGTTGTTTATGATTGCATTGAGACTGGCACATAGAAAAGGAACCATAACCGAGCAGAAATACCGAGAAATGTTGGTGGAGATGGAGCAAATCCCTGCTAAAGTTGAAAAGGCCTTAAAACTAAACGATAAAGTAGAGCATATTGCGGATCTATTTAAAGATGCTCGAAACTTCTTATACTTAGGACGTGGATATAATTTTCCTGTAGCTCTCGAAGGAGCACTGAAACTAAAAGAAATTTCCTATATACATGCGGAGGGGTATCCTGCTGCGGAAATGAAGCATGGGCCAATAGCGTTAATTGATGAAGAGATGCCAGTGGTATTTATAGCAACTCGCGATAGTTCTTATGACAAAGTGGTTTCAAACATTCAGGAAGTGAGAGCCCGTAAAGGTGAAGTAATAGCGGTGGTAACTGAAGGAGATTCACTAATACCAAAAATGGCCGAGTATGTAATTGAAGTGCCACCTACTCATGAGGCGTTAATGCCATTAGTGTCAGTGATTCCACTGCAATTGTTGTCCTACCACATTGCAGTCATGCGAGGGTGTAATGTGGATCAACCGCGGAATTTGGCGAAGTCGGTAACAGTGGAATAGTTAGGTTCATGGAGTGGTGGTTAGCAACTCCACAACATTAGCCGTTTCTTAAGTACTCTCGTTTAAGTTGAGGACAAATTTTGTAGCGCTCATCCCTAGTGTCGTTATACAAAACGTCCAAAATTTCATAAACATTTTTCACGCCGATAGCATCAGCAAATTCAAAAGGTCC
>JAJCYK010000214.1 GCA_029262935.1 Cytophagales bacterium
GGTTTCGAAAAATAATCTCCATCTGAACCATATGCAGGGCGATGTGCCGTCCCACTCAACGTAGCAGGTTCCGTATCAAGGTATTTATAGGCTCCCTGACCTTCAATTACCTGTTGCATTAAATAAGCGCTTCCTCCACCAGGGACATCTTCATCCGCGAATATAACACGACTGGTCTTTTTTATAGACTCTAGGCAAATACCGGTGGTATCAAACGGCAAAAGGGTTTGCACATCGATCACTTCGGTGGAGATTCCAAGTTCTTGTAATTGTTCCGCAGCTTCCATGACCACTCGGCACATGGATCCGTAGGTAATCACCGTTACATCATTACCGGAGCGAATAATCTCAGGAATTCCCAACGGAACGGTGAAATCTCCAATGTTTTCAGGTAGCCGTTCTTTTAACCTATAGCCGTTCAAACACTCTATAATAAGTGCAGAATCATCTGATTGCAGCAAGGTGTTATAAAACCCCGCAGCTTGGGTCATGTTTCGGGGCACCAGTATATACATGCCCCTCAAACTGCCGAGTAACATGGATATTGGGGATCCTGAATGCCAAACACCTTCTAACCTATGTCCTCGAGTCCGCACAATCAAAGGAGCTTTTTGACCTCCTTTGGTACGATATTGTAGGGTGGCCAAATCGTCCGTTAACGTGGCTAAGGCGTAAACCAGGTAGTCCAAGTACTGGATTTCTGCAATCGGTCGTAAACCCCGTAGTGCTGCTCCTATGCCCTGCCCAATTATAGTACATTCTCTTATGCCCGTGTCTGTAACTCTATGTTCCCCATGTTTGGCCTGTAATCCGGCAAAGGCTTGGTTTACGTCACCAATTAGACCGACGTCCTCACCAAAAGCCAATATGGAAGGATCACGGGTTAGTGCAGCATCAAAACAAGCTTGGAGTACTTGTCTTCCATCCACCAGCTTCTCTTCATCTTTAGGATATTGCGCCTTCACCACCGGTATTAACATCGCGCTTTCACTGGATTCACTATATAGATGTGAGCTATAGCGTTCAAGGTTTTCTTTTTCGTTGCGGTTGATCCAGGATATCGCTTCATTACGGGCGGCAACTTTCTCGTTTCTTAAGTAGCGTAAAGCGCGTTTCATGGCTTTTACTACATCCAATCGCAATGGATTTAAAGTAGTTTCCAAAACGTTCTTAATCCCAGTGAGCGCAGGTTTATGACTGCTCTGAAGGATGGCTTTATCCAATATGGTTAATGCTTTATCATAATCCGGCCTCATGGAATTATTAAAAGCCTTCCATGCCGTGTTTTTAGCAGATTTGGCCCTTATTTTTGCTTGCGATTCAATTTCATCAAGTTCAGACTCTAAGCAATAGCCTTCATCTATCAACCAGTGTCGGAATTTCAATATACAGTCATGATCCTTTTCCCAAACCAGTCTGGTCTCTGGTTTATAGCGTTCGTGAGAACCGGAAGTACTATGTCCTTGGGGTTGGGTTAACTCTGTAACATGAATAAAAGAGGGGACATGCTCCCGACGTGATAGGTCAGCAGCGGTCTGGAAAGTTTCACATAAAGCGGAATAGTCCCAACCTCGAACTTTGAACAATTCAAACCCTTTATCCTTCTTGTTTCTTTGATAACCTGCCAATATTTCAGAGATACTCCCTTTAGTAGTATGGTATTCCTTGGGAACTGATATGCCATAGTCATCATCCCACACTGACATGACCACCGGAATTTGAAGCACACCTATAGCGTTCATGGCTTCAAAGAACATTCCTTCCGAAGTGGCAGCGTTGCCAATGGTACCAAACACCACTTCCTCTCCATTTTTTGAGAAAGAAGTATAGTCCTTTAATTTCTTATTTTCCCGAAATAGTTTAGATGCATATCCCAACCCCACAATTCGAGGCATCTGACCGGCGGTGGGAGATACATCAGATATTGCATAATTTAAATTCTTAAGGTCGATCCATTTTCCTGCGTTATCTAATGAACGTGTGGCAAAATGACCATTCATCAATCTTCCGGCACTTGCTGGATCCGCAGCTACATCAGTATGGGCATAAAGTTGTGCGAAGTACTGTTCTAGAGTTAATTCTTCAAGGGCAAACATAAAGGTTTGATCGCGATAATAGCCGGATCTGATGTCTCCTTTGCGGAAAGCCTTGGCCATGGCAATTTGTGGTAATTCTTTACCATCACCGAAAATTCCAAATTTAGCTTTACCCATAAATACTTCTTTCCTGCCCAGTAAACTGGCTTCTCTACTCTCGCAACATATGCGATAGTCGTGAAGCAATGATGCTATTACTTGCTTGGATTTCGTTATGGACTTTGTGCTACTCAATAAAAGAACTGGTTGTGTAAAAACTTAGGTCTACTCCTTAAATCGGCTTACAAAACTAAGCAAAAAACGGCTCATTTCAAAGTTTTAGTCCAGCTTAGGATGTAAGTTAACGGTTGATAATAACATGTTATTTAGCTTAATATGCATTATCTTTGTTATGTTGTTCATGATGCCATACCTATGTTTAAAAAATATATTTATTGCCAAATAATATTCTTTTTTTCACTGATCTCACTTTGTTATGGTCAAGCAGAGATCAATTTTGAAGAAAGCAGTCACGATTTTGGACAAATTGAAGAAGGAACAGTAGCCGTACATGAATTTACTTTTATTAATTCCGGAGATCAACCTTTGATCATTTCAACGGTAAAAGCATCTTGCGGCTGTACTACACCTTTCTGGACTAAGGAGCCCATACTTCCAGGGAAAAAAGGAAAGATCACGGCTTCCTACAATAGCCGTAATCGGCCAGGTGGATTTAACAAAAGCATTACGGTTACATCAAATGCCCGCCACTCTAGTAAAATGGTATACATTAAAGGTATGGCAGTTAAACCAGAGGGACTGCAGCCACTTTTTACTGCGGAACAATTAGAAAAATCACCTAAGATTGAAATAGACAATAAGAATTTGCAACTTGGTAAAGTACAAGTAGGTAAAGGACAGAAATTCATCTTAAACATCCAAAACGACGGTGAAAGCCCGTTGCACTTAAAAGGTATTCATGCATCCTGTCAGTGTCTTAGATTGCACCAAGGGAAATCAATCGTGATTGACCCACATGCAAAGGGCGAATTGGCGTTGGATTTTTTACCTAGCAAACTAGGGGCATTTAGTCATAAAGCCAAAGTAGTGAGCAATGATTTGATACAACCAAATTATGAGATTACAATTACCGGGCAAGTTGTAGTCCCTCAGAACAACGCCAGTATTATTAAAGAAACTCCTGCCAGAATCACCTTTTAACTATAACAACAAATGGGTGGCCAAGGCCATTAAATTGTTTTAGATTCTTATCTTTGCTGCTCTAAAACTGCAAAACAAACAACCCATGATTATCGGAATACCTAAGGAAATCAAAAACAACGAAAACCGGGTAGCCTTAACCCCAGCTGGAGCCCGAGAATTTCTTAAAAAAGGTCATGTTGTATATGTACAATCGACAGCTGGAGTCGGTAGTGGCTTTACAGATGATATGTATCTGGAAATAGGTGCTCAAATCCTTCCGGATATTGAGTCCGTCTATTCCGCTTCAGATATGATAATCAAAGTCAAAGAGCCCATAGAGCAAGAATACCATTTGATTAAGGAGGACCAGCTGTTATTTACCTATTTTCACTTTGCATCACATGAACCCTTGACAGCAGCTATGATTGCTAGCGGGGCCATCTGTTTGGCTTATGAAACCGTGGAGTTGAAGGACCGAACGTTGCCTTTGTTGGTGCCTATGTCGGAAGTAGCAGGGCGCATGGCGGTGCAAGAAGGCGCCAAGTATTTGGAAAAACCATTGGGTGGAAGAGGCATTCTATTGGGAGGTGTTCCGGGCGTAAGACCTGCAAAAGTAATGATACTAGGGGGGGGCATTGTAGGTACACAAGCCGCCCATATGGCCGCTGGCTTAGGGGCCGATGTCACTATTATGGATATAAGTTTACCTCGTCTCCGGTACCTTGCAGACATCATGCCAGCCAATGTAAACACCTACATGTCATCTGAATTAAATATTAGAGACTTACTAAGTTCACATGATTTGATAGTAGGGGCAGTGCTGATACCGGGTGCAAAGGCACCGCATTTAATAACAAGGGAAATGCTTAAACTTATGCGCCCTGGTACGGTGGTGGTGGATGTAGCCGTGGACCAGGGTGGCTGTATTGAAACGTGCAAACCCACTACTCATGAAAACCCCACATATATAATTGACGACATTCTACATTACTGCGTAGCAAATATGCCAGGAGCTGTACCTTATACCTCCACCTTGGCACTAACCAATGCCACCTTACCATATGCATTAAAACTAGCCAACCAAGGATGGGTGGATGCTTGCAAAGAGAATGAGGAACTGAAGCTGGGTTTGAATGTAGTAAAAGGAAAAGTGGTATATCAGGGCGTTGCTGATGCCTTTGATTTGCCAATGGTTGATGTCAATACGGTTTTGTATTAG
>JAJCYK010000215.1 GCA_029262935.1 Cytophagales bacterium
GGTAGCATTTTTTTCTAAAAAATCTTGTTCCGATAATATTTCTATAGAACCATGATTCCTTGAGAATTCCTGGTAAATAAAGAATTCAGATTCAAGGTAGTTTACGTATTTTCGTGTGTCATGTACAATATGTAGCAAATCGTACCCCGGCACAAGTTCATTATGGTGCATAACTGAGGCAGTATACCATTTGTGATTTGGTAGATTAAATTGGCTTAATAGATCTCTGATTTTTTTATTAACAATGAAACCAGTTGGTGCAAAAACAGAACTTAAAAAATCTGTTGGCTTTGCCCCTCGGTGCAAGACAAAATTTAACTTGGGATTAATGTCAGGTATGCTATCGTAATAATTTGATAGTTGATAAACAGAGTCATCGGCGTCATAATTATAACCAGGTATCATCTCTTGAATCTGTGGGTACTGATTCCCAATATCATTTGTGGCATATGCCAAGTCCAAGATTTTGAATTGAGTTATCATAATTATATATGATCCAAATTATCAAAAAATTAAAACATTGTCATTACCCGTGCCAAATACATACTACCCAACATATGCGCAAAAAGGTCCAAAACCTGCCCCTTTTATTACTTTCAATGAATTGATAACCAGTTAATTAACTGCAAACTACTTTCCATTACAGAGTCTGCTGTAAAATTTACTTGACATCTAATCTCAATTAGTTAGTCGTTAGTAAATAGCGTGTCAGTTTTAAACATTTTTACAATGTCTTGACGACATATCCCAATATAAATAAACAGGCTTAACACTAAAACTACGGTAACAAGGACATAAACTGTATTTAACGACTCAAATTCCGAACCCAACATTATCGACCAAATATCATTTCGATCATAGTATATGATTATCTCCTCTCCTAATTTAAAAACTTTCGTACTTGGTAAAGTATTTTGAATTGTATCGTTATCATCAATTGGGTACATCAATTCATAATAGTAGGAACCGTCCCCAAAGTTGGTTGTTTCAACCACCATGGCTATAGTTTTAACTCCACTCTTTTTCAAAGTGTACTTTTTGTTTATCTGGAATAGAAGAACTATCAAAGTTACCAGCAAAGAGAAAGCAAAAGCACTAACCCAAATAATTTGCTTATGATTCATAATGCGCAATTAAAGCAAAGGTGGGAATCAATAAATTTACTCTAACAAAATACACATCTTCTTGGATTAACAGTCATTACTAGTTAAGAATATATGCCTAGCAGGAAAGTCGCAAACTTACTGAAAAGGATACACTTTTAAACAGTTATATATTTGATAATCAAATAGTTATACTTAAACTATTTCCCAATACAAAACTTGCTAAATATATTCTCCAACAGATCCTCGGTAGTAATCTCTCCGATCGATCATTACTCCATGCAATATGCCAGCAAAATGGGAACTGGATTGACGAGGCTTATGATATCAGCTGAGATAACCAGTTGCATGGTCATCACTTCTGGACGGTGCGCACCATTAAGTAGCTTTGCTTTCCGATATTTTGTATATTTATAGCCTATGGTTCAGAGTCTTAGGTGTCTTGAGAGCCTATCTCAGGCGTAAGTGCTCACGTTCTTTCATTTGAATATCGGATGCAATGGCATGAAAGAATGAATTCACTTTAGTAGGTAATTCCATTTATTTCTTATCCCATAGGCCAAATACGAAACTATACCGATATGAAAACCAGATATCTTTCCGTACTACTGTTAATCGTCTTATTGGGCGGCATTCCTGCTCTGGCCCAGGACGATTTAATGGATGCCTTAAAACAAGGGGCAAAACAATATAATGAACAAGAAGGTTATGAGGACAACCCGGAGTCAAAAATGGATCCCGAGAAGGTTGAGGAATGGAAAAAGCAATGGGAAGATACACAAGAAGAATTTTCGGTAAGCAGTAAACACTTCAATACTAAAGAATTGAATTGTATTTTTCTTATGGTGCTTTATGTGGACGCCTATCAGAAACTGGAGCAAACAGCGAAAAACTTGAAAGACTGTGATCTTTACGGACTACAGGCCACGGCCATTGCACTTGGCACTACCATTATGTACTGCCCAGAACATATGAATGGCCTAAGTGATAATGAATTATTTGAGGATTTTTATTCTGAACAGTTTAAACCACTATTGCTTGCCAAGAATAAGTCGGATCTTTTACAAAAATGGGTCAATAAATACCACAATACAACTAGTAGGAATTGGAAGGGCGGTGAGCCAGGTGAAAAAGCGCCATTTGCTTGGGCAATCGATGTCCTCATCGGTTATTTCTCACCGGGGCATGTTGTGCGTGAAACCATAAATATCGGACAGATAATGGAGCAGCTGGGTTGCGACGATCGTTAGCTATTAGTGTCAACCGGTTTTTTACCATACCATTTTGAAGCATGCAGCGAAACACATCAATTTATTGATGGTCAGTAAAACGCCGATGACGGTTATAAGTAGATTCCCCGTTATTTCTTAGTGCTTAATAAAGTAAGTCAATACCTGTTCTATAATGGACCCTGTACTATATGTGAGCAAAAAGGCTCAAAAGGTACAAAAATACAAATTATAATGTACTGTAAATAAGTATTTTAAGACGTGTCTACTTTCCTATAATGAATATGACGAAATAGGGCAACTAATAGAAAAGAACTTGCACAGCACCGACGTAGCTGAAACGGATTTCTTTCAGTCAGTAGACTACTCCTACAACATTCGGGGTTGGCTTACTCATATTAACAATAGTGAATTAACCAATGATGGTACCTTCAATAACGACGATGATGATTACTTCGGTATGGAACTTATTTACGAAGGTGTATTACCGGATATTCCCAGTGGCAGCGGTCTGTTGCCCCCTGGTTTGGAAATTCCTCAAGGGTTCGGTCCTTTTGACTACAAATCTTCAGTAGGACATACAGATTTATGGGATGACGCTTTTGAAGATAAAACTCAAGACCCCATTTTGTGGACTTCTACGAAAGCACCACCAAGTGTAAGGAGTGTAACCAGGGAAGAACTGTTTGCCCCACCTATACCCGATGGGTTGGCAGTAACGGGGTTTACGGCTACCACGGTGGATTTAATATGGAATAATGTTTTGGGAGAGACTTCTTATCGTATTGGTCGTTCACTAACTTCAGGATCTGGGTATGTGCTGATTAGTACCAATGTTGAAAATGACACTACGTTTACGGACCAAAACCTAACAGAGGGCACTACATACTATTATATCGTACGTTCTCGTGATGCGTCTGGGACTTCAGGATTTTCCAATGAAGCTAGTGCTACCCCTGCTTCCGGGGGAGGCACGCCACCTAATGACCCCAGTAATTTAATAGCCACTGAGGATTCTGATACGCAAATAACCTTGACCTGGAATGATAATTCCACCGATGAAACGGAGTTTGAGATTCATCGATCAGTTAATAATAATCAGAATTACAGTTTTCTGAAAACGGTTACAGCAAACTCAATTACGACATCAGACCAGGGACTTAACTCTTCTACTACCTACTTCTACAAGGTCAGAGCCAATAATGGGGCCTTGACCTCAGGGTTTACTCCAGATGCTAGCGCCACTACGGATGCTCCACCACCTAGCGCTCCCGCAGCTCCTAGTGCTTTGACAGCGCAAGAAAATTCTTCTTCACAAATCACTATAACCTGGACAGACAACTCCACTAATGAGACCGGTTTTGAAGTTCAAAGCTCGGTCAACGATGCTACTAATTTCCAATTTCTGGTTACCGCCGGTGTCGATGAGGAAAGTTATGTGAATACGGGCCTCAGCCCTACCACTACTTATTTTTATAGGGTCCGAGCTATTAATGGTAGTGGGGAGTCTGCCTATACCAATAATGCCAGCGCTACTACCAGCGCTGTATCAAGCAATCATGAAGTGATCGGATATACATTGATCAATGCCAGCACGGATCTACCCATTGGGACTATTAATGAAGGTGATGAAATAGACCTTTCAGTAGTAGGTTCTGCCTTAAGTATACGAGTGGATACAGACCCTAGCGTGGTGGGAAGTATCCGTCGCAGATTTGATGGAGGTGCTTTTGTTACCGATAACGATGCCCCGTACGCCATGGGAACTGAGACCAATGGAGATTATTCAGACATGGGACTGGTAGCAGGGTCCACTTATCAGGCTAAAGCGGTAGCCTATACCGGAGCTAATCTTTCAGGTACTCAAGGTACTTTGCTTACGCGCAATTTTAGTGTAGTAGCGGGAACGCCTCAAGTGCCGGCAGATCCAACAGTTTTACAGTTTTCCAACCTTACCCAAACCAGCGTGGATCTTAGTTGGACGGACATTGCTACTAATGAAGCCAACTACCTGGTCGAGCGTTCCCCTAATGGCACTAGTGGCTGGACTACCGAAGCCACCTTAGGAGTCGATGCCGCCAGCTTTTCAGATAGTGGGTTAACCCCCAGTACGCCCTATTTTTATAGAATATCCGCAACAAATATCACGGGGTCTTCGGGATACGCCTCAAATGATACGATCACCTTAGACCCGGCAGGCAGCCCTCCGGACATTCCCACCAACTTATCTACTACTACGGTTTCAGATACCCAAATCGATATTGATTGGGATGAGAACGTTGGAAATACTACTGATTATACGCTTGAAGTTTCAATTAGCGGAGGTGCTTATAACCAATTAACAACCGTATCCTTTGGGACTACTAGCTATTCACATACAGGACTAACTGCATCCACGGGGTATTCCTATAGGGTTAAAGCGATTAATGCTACCGATGAGTCCGGATACAGTAATATCAGCAGTGCCACTACCAATGCGCCCCCACCGCCAGCTGCTCCAACAACCTTATCCTTTTCGGGAATTACTGAATCTACTGCCACACTAAACTGGATCGACAATGCTGGCGGAGCTGCTGATTTTGAAATTCACCGGTCTATTAATGACAGCACTAATTACAATTTCCTAGTCACCCATACTGCAAATGATACGGATTATGCTGACACCGGTCTTGCTGCAAACACCACCTACTGGTATCAAGTAAGGGCTACTAACAGTAATGGAATATCCTCTTGGTTAGAGGGAAGCACCATGACTAGCAATCAACCCCCACCTGCGGACCCTACGAACCTAACATTTCCCACTGTTACGGAATCTACAATAGCACTGATTTGGGACGATAATTCTACTGACGAAACTGGCTTTGTTATAGAACGTTCTGATAATGGCAACAATGAACTTGACTATACTGCGCTAACCACTAATTCTGCTGATGACAATACCTACACTGATACTGGCTTATTACCAAACACCACTTATTGGTATCGAGTAAAAGCCACCAATGGAGGAATTGATTCCAATTGGGAAACACAAAGTGAGACTACCAGCGCTACGCCACTGGCGGTACCCACCAACCCTAAAGCGTTAACCTTTAGTCCTACTGAAATTGATGTTAGCTGGAGCGATAACTCAAGCAATGACACAGGTTTTGAAATTCATCGCGCTACCAGTAGTGGTGGCACCTTCACCCTCATTCATACTACCGGGCCAGATGCAGAAGCTTATAGAGACAATAGCTTGACCGCCAATACACCCTATTTTTATAAGGTGCTGGCTACGGATGGTACTTCTAGTTCAGCATTTACTAATGAAGTAACGGCTACCACAGCACCCACAATAGCTGCTGATGCTAGTTTTGGTTACACTGCCCAGCATAACGGTAATATTGCGGCCATTAAGTGGAACAATAGTTTGGATGGAGAGAATGTCTATAGTTATGGGTACGATGCGTTAAAGAGGATTACAAGTGCGGACTTTGCGACAAAAGGCATCAGCTTATGGGACACCAACGTAGGGGCTTATAGTGTCAAGAATATCACCTACGACCTGAATGGTAATATTGAAACGCTAGATCGACAGGGGCAATTTGGTGTACCTACGCCTATGGATCATTTGAGCTATACCTATGGTGGTGGTAATCAACTCTTATCGGTAGCTGACGCCACGCAGCATGGCGAGGGGTTCAGAGACCTCAATACTACCGGTGATGACTACGACTATGATGATAATGGTAACATGACCCAGGATTTAAATAAAGGCATTACCAACATTGCCTACAATTATTTGAACCTGCCCGAAACGATCACCTTTGAGAATGGTAACAGCATACAGTATATCTATGATGCCGCGGGAATAAAACTGGCCCAGAAAGTGTTTGAAGATGGCGTCGAGACTAAGAATACGGAATATGTCGGCAGCAATATTTATGAAAACGATGTTCTGGTATCTATTCAACATGAAGAGGGACGTTTGGTCCCCAGTGCCACGCTTGGTGAGTACGAATATCAATTTTACCACAGAGATCATTTAGGTAACAACCGTATGACGTTAAGCCCAGACACTGAAGTAACCTCTTCCAGCGCCACCATGGAACCGGTAGCTCTAGCTTCTGAGCAAGCACAATACAACAATATCGCAGAGACCCAACAGATTGACCAATCTATGGCCCATAGTGGTATTGCCAGTTCCAGATTAAACGGAGATGAAGGCCGTATGGTAGGACCAGCACGCCTGCTGGAAGTACATGCAGGAGATACGGTGAAGATGGAAGTGTATGGCCGTTATAATGTCAATACTGGAAATAATACCAGTACAGTGGGTGGAATTGCCAGCGCCTTAGCCGATGCTTTTGGGCTAGCTGGCGGAAACGGCGAAAGTCAGGTTGTGTATGATGCAGTAACTACTACTGCCGCAGCCTTAGCGGGCAGTTTAACCCCAGCAGATGATGATATTCCTGCAGGATATTTAAATTACTTGCTTTTTGATGAGAATTACCAATTAGAAGATTTAGGATATCAGCCTTTGACCACTGCCGGTCTGAATCAATACGAGAAGTTGGCTATAGATATCATTGTTCCAAAAAACGGATATATGTATGTATATGTAGCCAATGAAAGTGCGCTGGATTTGGATGTGTTCTTTGATGATATGGCAGTTACGTTGGCTGAGGGTCCTATCATTCAAGCAAATGATTACTATCCGTTTGGGTTAAGTATGACAGGTATGGGGACGGCTGGGAACAACCCATTTCTTTTTAATGGCATTGAAAAACAAACCGCTATCGGCTTGGACTGGGATCTTACAAATTTTAGAGCATATGATGCAACCGTTGGTAGATTTAATCACACAGATCCTTTAGCAGAAGTCGTCCCTTCCATAAGTCCTTATAATTTTTCATTTAATAACCCCGTGTTATTTAATGACCCCTTGGGGTTAATGGGCCAAATTGGACCTGGTTCTGGTAATCATTGGAGTGACCCCTTGCGTAGCGTAGAAGCCAATGCAATGGTAATGTCAAGTAGGACCTTTAATAATTTTTATGGAATTACAGATGATAATAGAGCTGATTTTACTTCAAGTCTAGGAAGTTCAGTGCCAGCCACTTACTATACGGCATTTTTTGCTGCGATTGGTCAAGGTGAGCGAAAGCTAGGGAGTGCTCAATATGGCGGTGTTTTTTATTTCTACCATGTAGACCCTTCTGGTAATTTTTATTTGCCATATACTGATCAACAGGTAGACCCAAGTATCTTTATTCCTGGTAATATGCCAGATCCAAGCGCAGGAATTGGACTGGCCACTGGGTTGGAAAGTTACATTCCCGTTTGGGGGATGGGAAGAAACGCTATATATTGGTTTCAACAAGGAGATATTAGCCGAGGGTTACTATATACAACCTTGGCCGCTAGTGATATCTTCTTAGTTAAAACGCTGGTGACAACCGCAGTTAGGGGAAGCATAACTTTGGCTGCTAAGCATTCTGTAAAGAAAGCAGTGGCTAACCCCAGATATGTAGGACGAGAATCTATAGCGTTGTATAATCCAAAGGTAAGCGCGATGATGCGCGGGAAAGGTGTAGATCGAGCATTTAGAGATATGGCAAGCAGGAATTGGATCTTGAACCCGTCTCAAAGGTTAGGGTTGATTAAGCTAAATCCCATGAACCGAGGTGCGGATATGATAGGTAAAGGCTTCTTGAAAAATACTTGGTGGGATGTTACTACCAAAGGAGCATGGCCGGCACATGAACTTAAATATGGAGTTGGGGGGATACCATTACTATATAAATGACAACAAAAGAGTTGAAACAACGCTGGAAAAATACGGATCAGAGTCCCTCTGAGACAAGCGTATTTCGTGTTCTTAAACGGAATGGAGATTTAAAATCTTTGGGTGTGTCTTCAATAGGGGATAGATATGATTTACGTGGAATTACTTTTGGATACCCGAAAAAAGTAGAGCAGATAAAGAGTTATACCAGGGTTTCAGGGGGTCAGATATTTAAGGACAGTATCTTAAAAAGAATTGATTTTTCATATGCGGAATTAAGTTACACCACATTCATCCGGTGTACTTTTATTGATTGTATATTCACAAAAACCAAATTAAAGAATGTCGAATTAACAGCTTGTCATCTACGAAATTGTTTGTTTCAAGAAAGCGATCTGTCCAATTCATTTTTGAACTTGAATCAGGGTAAAGACTCCGGGAGTTTTATTAGTTGTGAGTTTATTGAATCTAATCTCTCAAAAACCAGTTTTCGATTTCCTGACATCAGAAGTTGCAGTTTTATCGACTGTAAATTGAAGGAAGTTAATTTCGACGGAAGCCGTTTTGAATGTTGTGTTTTTAAAGGAATTTTTGAATCGGGATGGTTTAATGGATATTCAATATATGCGTCAAAGTCCACCCTGGGTTTGTTTTATAGAGTTGACCCAATGAAATACCGAAATAAAATGACTTTAGTAGACTTTAGTGAGGCAATATTAGCGGATGTCCAATTTCAGTATGGCATTGATCTTTCCGATTGTGTATTTCCTGATACAAGCAATTATCTGATTGTCTCGAAGATAGAATTAGTATTTAATGAAGTAAAAAATATTATTAACAAATCCTGGGAGCAAGAAGATGCCAGGGTGGCCCTGGGTTGGATAAAGGATTTGTACTATAATAAAAAGCAGGATATGCTGATGGACGTAATCAATACGGATGTTCCGGCAGATAGTTATAGGATAGACCTTTTCCCAAGGCTGTTTGAAT
>JAJCYK010000216.1 GCA_029262935.1 Cytophagales bacterium
ACACCATCCAGCAAAATGATTTGGCCAATAATTCAGTAGGTACCGCAGAACTGCGGGACAATGCTGTAACCTCTGCCAAAATTGTTAATAACGCGGTCACCAATGCTGAGTTGGCAACGAATTCCGTAAACAGCGGTAATATTGTCAATGACGCCATTACAGACGCCGATATTAATTCCGCGGCCAACATTTCCGCCACTAAGCTTCAAAACACGGTAATGGTAGCGGGTGAGAATGTATCGCTTCTTACCAATGATGCGGGATACTTAACCTCAGTGGTTACTGCTAATATTGCTGACAACGCTGTGACCACTGCCAAGATCCAAGATCTTACCATTGTCAATGGGGACATAAGCGCGACTGCAGCTATTGAAGGATCCAAAATCAATCCGGACTTTGGTAATCAAAACATACAAACAACCGGAACCTTAAATGCCGGGACCGCTACTGTTAGTGGCTTGACCGTTACTAATTTGGCAGGCTCCAATGATACCTATACTGGGGATGGTGCTGTGAACTCATTCACCATTAGCGCTGGAGGAGTTTTTTCCAGTTCAGACAAAAGATTAAAAAAGGACATTGAAGACATTCCTGGGGCACTTGACAAAATAAAAGAGGTGTCCGGCAAGGCATACGTTTTTAAGAATGATCCCACCAAGGAAGTACATTATGGAGTAATTGCCCAGGACCTGAAAAAGCTTTTTCCTAATCTGGTCAAGCAAACCGACAATGGATACCTGGCGGTCAACTATATTGAATTAATTCCTGTGCTGGTGGAAGCTATCAAAAAGCAGCAAACTTTGATTGAACAACTCTACAATTCCCTAAATGAGGAGCAGGACTTACGAGTCGAACTTAAACAAGGGCTCCAAAAGCAAAACGAATTACTGGAAGCGCAACACTTGGTTATGGAGCAACTGCAATTGGACAAATACTCCATGCAAAAAGATATTCAGGACATAAAGCAGTCTCTAGGTTTAGAAGCTACTAAAGAATAAGCATGCGACAATCAAGTTCCGTATTTTATATAATTTTTGGGTTGATTTTAATCAACCAAACAGTTGTTGGTCAAGCATTAACCAACAACAATGCCCTTATTACCATCACCCCAAACAGCCGAATGACCATTCTGGGGGGAGCATTAAACAACGGGGATTTAGTAAACGAAGGTACACTTTCGGTTTCCGGAGATTGGATGAACGTAGATTTTTATGATCCCAGAGCCGGTGTTTTTATTTTAGATGGTGCCGCTTCACAAAATTTTGCTCACAACGCCCAAGACATTTTCCAATTGCGTGTAAGTGGTGGTGGTGAAAAACGGGTCACAACTGATGTCCAAATCATCGATACGCTTGATTTTGTCGATGGCTTGGTAACCACTGAAAGTGGTGTAACCCTGCAGATATTAACGGGTGGTGCCGTGATTGGTGGTTCCGACATTTCTCATGTAAACGGCTTACTCTTTCACAATGGCCTAGGTTCTAAGTACTATCCTGTGGGCAAGAACGGCAATTTCAGGCCTGTGGAATTGACAAACGTAACTGGAACCAATCCTATGGTTGGCTTTGAAGTATTTGAACCGAATCCTGATCCACAGGTACCATTTAATCTACTAGCGGTATCGGATACAAGATATTGGCAGATGACCACTCGCTCAGGAACCTATGACGGATCTCCAATTCTAGTAAAAGTTGGCGCAGATGAAAACCTAGGACCAGATGCACAGGCAACAGACCTGGCATTGACCTCTACGGACCAATTGGGTACCATTTTCTTTAGCTTGGGCCAAGCTTCATTTACAGGGAGCTTGCTAGACGGGGAGGTGACTAGCATCCAGCCAGCAGTTAATCAATACTATGCATTGGGGATAGAAGGGTTTGCGGAAGAGCGCACGTTGTACGTTCCAAATGCCTTGTCTCCGGCTGCAGCAAATCCGGAAGACCGGGTAGTAAAAGTATATGGTGAGCAAATCATCGATACGGACTTCATCTTCAGGATTTACAACCGCTGGGGTAAGATTGTATACGAGACCAACTCATTTACTGAGGCGAATACCGTGGGTTGGCAAGGCGCTACCAGTGCCAATGAAGAAGAAATAATGGGCGTATACCAATACACGCTTTCCGGAAGGTTTGCCAGTGGAAATGTATTTAAGAGGAACGGCAGTATAACGGTGATACGATGATGATGAGGTGGGTCAAGAGTTTGATTGTTGGAGTGGTGATATTCAGCCTTTCCAATCTGGTGATGAAGGCGCAAGATCCTCAGTTCGCCCAATATTACAACAACCCTTCCTACTTAAATCCTGCCATGACAGGGTTGGATGATGACATCTATTTTGGTTTAAATTACCGTTCACAATGGAAGTCGCTTGATCTGCCCTTTGAAATTGCCCAACTATCCTTGATCTATCCCTTAATGGAAAGAGGTTCCCAATTTAAACACAGAGGAGGTTTGGGCGTATCTGTATACCGAGAGACTGCGGGAGAAAGCGAAAACTTTAAGACCGCATCATTTACTTTGTCAGCAGCCTACAATTTGTTTCTGAAAGACGATGCATCACAAATGATCTCGGTGGGACTTCAAGGAGGTGTAATAAACAAGCAGATTGATTTTAACAATCTGAGATGGGGCTCACAATACAATCCTTTCATAGGCTTTGATTCAAACATTACACCTTCTTTGGACCTGGACAATCAAACCGTTACTTTCCCCGTAATTCATGCAGGAGTAGTCTGGTATTTTGACCCCGGCAGGAAACGATTTCAATCCAATATGAGCGGGTTTATAGGCTTCGCAGTATCTAATATCAACCAGCCAAATGAATCTGTGCTGTCCGATCAAAACGGTGAAAGCCTCTTACCCAGATTATACAAAGCTCATGGAGGAATTAATTTGAGCCTCTCTCAAAACTTTAGCATTTCACCCAACATACTGTTCATGTCTCAGCATGCTACGGAACAAATTAACGCGGGGATGTATTTTACTTATCAGGTTTCTGGAAGACGCAGAGGCCCACAAACAAAAGTACAAGTCGGCACTTGGTATCGGTTTGAGGACGCTTTTATAATTTCCCTGGGAGTGACTTCTAACAACCTGGGGCTGGCATTTAGCTATGATTTCAATAACTCAACGCTAAGAAGTTTTACTGGTGGTCAAGGCGCTTTGGAAGCTTCCATTTCGTACCGAATTACTAAGGGTAAAGGATTAAAGCGGTTTTCTACCCCTTTACTGTAATATTATATCAATTTTATTGGTATTTTTATTGCCAACATGACTGATGCTGCGGGCCATTTTTTTTATTTTAGGTACAGCGTCTTTTTTAAAGCGCCATTCGGGTCCTTAATTCGCCCTTTTTTACTCCTTTTACTTCTTTTATCTAGCCAACATAATCTAATTTCTCAAAATTATCAGTCCTTAAAAAAGGAAGCGGATAACTATTTTGAAAATGAACAGTACTACAATGCGGCTCAATACTATCAAGTAGCTGTTGGCCTTGAGCCGGAGCATCCCGAAATCATTTACCGATTGGCTCAAAGTTATAAAGCTATTTTTAACTATCCATTGGCAGCCATATATTACGAAAAGGCCCAGCAGATGGATGTCTTAACTTATCCTCTGGCCCCTTTTTATTTAGCGCAGATGAATAAGGCTACTGGTAAATTTCAATTGGCTAGGGACCAGTTTCAAAAGTTTATAAGAGAAAATCAAGACAATCGCATGTTTGCCGATGCAGAACGAGAGAAGTTTTTGGCACAAGCAGCCATTGAGCAAGAAGGGTGCAAGTGGGCCTTGAACGAAATACATTCCGGATTTAATGAAAAAGGTTTTGATAACCTACCAAGTCCGATCAACACACCCTATAACGATTATGCCGTAGCGATCTTCGAAAATGATTCTGCCTTCACATTAACTTCCGGCCGGCGCGGTGTTAAGGGAGCACTATTAGACAACCGTTACGGAGATTATTTTACCGACAATTTAAGATTTCAAAAAAAGGAAGTTTGGGAAAAAGACACCAGATCCGATAGATTTGACCAAGTCAATAGTAAATACAGCGATGGAGCAGGCACTTACAACTCCAACAAGGATAAGTATTATTTTAACAGTTG
>JAJCYK010000217.1 GCA_029262935.1 Cytophagales bacterium
TTATGAGCCGCTTGAAAGGCCCCAACTATTTCAGGCACACTCGGATTGTTAAGATCTACTATTCTGCTGGAATCGTCTGTGGCAGAAGGGAAGTCACTATTTGTCACGTAGGCATATTGATTATTGATCTTCACATCAAAACCAACCACCTCATCGAAGGTGGTCACAATAATAGGACTTGCGGGGTCCGTAACATCAATTACTGTGATATTGCCATCCCTGAGGTCCGAAAAATCACCCATAACCGCATATTCCTTGCCGTCGTTGGGATCTACGTAACCCCAAACATCCGTACCCAAATTACCGGGTATAATGGTTTGTGAAATCAGTGTCAGTGCGGGAGCTGCTGGTTCATCATCGGAACTACAAGCAACCGTTAGCATTACCAGGCTCCAGATCAGGAGTGATTTGTTAATCATAGCTGAGCATTTAGAAGATTAACAAACTAAGAAAATTTATCGTTCAACGCTTACCAATCCTCCAAGAATTCCTCTATTTCATCCATCTTGGATTGGCTGAAAGCGCCAGATGTGTTGTAAACAATGGCTCCGGATTCATCTAAAACAAAAAAGTAAGGGGTATCCTTACGGTCGAGTTTTAAACTTTGTTTGAAAGACTTAATTTCACCTTTGTAAAAGAGTAAATGAGGTTCCAACTCTGGATCGGCATTTGCTCTCATTTTTTTCTTAACGGATCCCACCGCAGCCTTATTTACTCCAGAAAACATAGCTATAAAGTAGATGTTCACGTCGTAGTCCGAGCCGACTAGAGAAGGTTTTGAAGATTTCTGAATGAAGGTTTGATATACCGGGTTAAACCAAGTCACCAGTTCATCTTCAGATTTTTTGGAATAAGCCATACCGATAAGCGTGAACTTCCCCTTGGTATCTTTGGGAATATTAATTATCTCATCACTAAGATTGGTCAGCTCCATTTGCGGGAACGCCGCTATCATCTGGCCAAATAAAGAATTGCCGTTTAACAACAGCATTGCAGTCAAAAAATATCCAATTATTTTCATAAGAATTAACGTTTATACATTTACTAACGTCTTGTATACAAAAATAATACCTGATATTAAGGAATTCCTATTAAATGACTAGTTGAGTGTTTTATGTAAGTTTTATGAGCATTTTTTCCTTTAATACGCTAAATTTATAGTTAGATCTGTTGGATTCTTTTGTGGTGCTTAAAATCGATATTATGAAAACTTCTGTATTTTTCTCCCTTGTTATTGCCTTTGGTGTAGTATTGGTGGCATGTGATTCAGATAACCCCGCTACTAATGATTTTACTGGTAATGAGGTGAGTTATAACCTGCTTCCTGGCACATCTCAGTTCAGTTTTAGTGGAACGATCACCTTTAAAGAACGTACAGATCAATCGATAAGCGCAGAAATTCAAGTAGCTGCCTCCGGTAGTGGAGGTGTTCATCCCGTACATTTACACTTTGGGACAGCAGATTTTCCAGATGCTCAAATTGCCGCACTATTCTCTCCGGTCGACGCTATTTCTGGATTAAGCGTCACGAACTTAAGTGTATTGTTAGATCAAACGGAAATATCTTACGCCGACTTACTGGCCTTTGATGGCAGTGTTAAAATACATCTGGACAACGGCGCCAACAAGGACGTGGTACTTGCCGCGGCAAACATCGGGTTAAACGCAGGCATGGACATATCGGACATCACAATATGTTCAAGTGATAAGGAATCAATTTAATCCCCTTTAGCTCCCAATGGAGCTCCTAATATCTTATCAGGAATACCAAAAGCCAAAACCAGATCTAAGGAAATCTCCCTTACTTCCTTACAGAGCTCCGTTAATTGCTTCCTGATGGCTTTACTTTTGGCACCTTCAAAATAGTTGTTTTCCAAGTACCATCCTTTGTGCTTGTGCAATAAGTTTATAGCAAACAGGTGGCACAATTGCTGAAGCGCGTTTCGTACTTCTGTATTTTCAACACGTGATATGTTCCATAAAAATTGCTCCAAAATTACCCGTTCAATATACGCATGAGCCAATTGAATTAAATGATTCTGGCATTCATTAAAAGCCTGAAAACTGTTCATTCCCTGATCAATGCGATGTTTCAGCCGTTGCGCAGCCCGCTTGAGCAAGTGTTGTTCTCGGTAGCTAAAAGCAGCCAAATGGAAGTCGCTATCTCGCAAATGCTCTTTGGAGACTTTGCGGGTAATGATAGGATTCATGTCGGTCAAAGAGATTGTAGCTTGAGTAGCAATGTATTTTACCAGGCCCAAGAATTTAATGTCATGAAACTCCTGTTTAAATTCTGCTAACCTTGATTTGGCCACTAACTGCATTAAAACGGTATTATCTCCTTCAAACGTCGTAAAAATTTCAGTATCGGCTTTAAGTTCAGCTAGTCGATTTTCCCAAAGATATCCGTTACCTCCACAGGCTTCACGGCAAACCTGTAGGGTATGGGTGGTATTCCAAGTGCTGTAAGCCTTTAATCCTGCTGCTAATGCCTCAATTTCCCGACCGTTGCCAACTTGATTATTGATGTATTCACTGGTGAGGTATTTTAATGTGAAATCGAGAGCATAAGCATTCGCCAATAAGGGCATCAGGCGTCGTTGATGGGTTTGGTAATCCATAATCAGCTGCTCCGGTTGACCAGGAGCTCCGAATTGACGTCTGCGATGAGCATAACGTATGGCGATGGTTAACCCGCTTTTTGCTGCGCTAAGTGCGGACCGGGGAATGCCAATACGACCGCCAACCAGGGTACCTAGCATGGTAAAAAAACGTCTTGAATCGCTGCTTATAGGGCTGGTGTAAACACCCTCTTCATTTACTTGTGCAAAACGATCCAGAAGATTTTCTCGCGGGATGCGGACTTGTTCAAACCAGATTCTTCCGTTGTCAACACCATTTAGGCCTTGTTTTTCACCGCAGTCTTCAATGCTTATTCCTGGTAAAGTTTGGTTGTCGCTATCTCTCAAAGGCACTAAAAAAGCGCTAACACCATGATTTTCAGTTCCTAAATACAATTGAGCAAAAACGGTTGCCATACGCCCATGCAGGGCAGCATTGCCAATATAATCTTTTCGGGCCTCGGCATTAGGCGTATGGATAACAAACTCTTGACTGTGCTGATCATAATGTGCAGTAGTTTCAATATCACGTACATTACTACCATGTCCGCTTTCCGTCATAGCAAAGCAGCCGGGCAATTCTAAATTGCCGATTTGTGTTAAGTATTTTTTGTGGTGTTTTTCTGTACCTAATGCCAGAACACTACCTCCAAACAGGCCAAACTGGACCCCATATTTAATAACCAAACTAATATCAAAATAGCTCATGGTTTCCATAGCGGCAAAATATTCCCCTATGTGATTGGCTCCACCATATATTTCTGGGTAGGACAAAGAGCCATAACCCCGAGATGCCAATAGCTGACACCAGGACAATACCTTTTCACGGTATACTTCTTTGGTGGGATAATACTCCTTGTCAAAGGCTGTATCCTGTAGCTCTAAAAATAGCCGTTGCCGTATTTCAGCACATTTGCCCTCCAATAGCTGGCCCAGTACTCCTACATCAAACGCGTGTATTTCAGGGACTTCAATCTCTAATTCGGATTCAGGCAATACGTTAATCAGGCTATCCAAAGCCTCCGTGGTAATCACTCCCAAGGCATCTTCGATTTCACTTAATG
>JAJCYK010000218.1 GCA_029262935.1 Cytophagales bacterium
ACGGCTATATTTTGTTAATACTAATGTTCACTTAAGCCCTCTCTTGAGCCATTGAGATGACAAAAATCATGTTTATTGGTAGGAATTCTTCAGGAGAAGCTGTTGTTAATGTATAGATTTGAGTACGGAACAAAATCCATCTTTCTCAATACTATTTTAACAAGAAACGGGTTATACCTAGAGCTTTAGAAATCATATGAAAATCATCACGGGAAGCATCCTATTCTTTATTTGTTTTACCACCTCCGTCCATGCCCAAGATTGGGTCACGGATTTAACCACGGCCAAACAACAGGCACAAAACAAGGGCTACAACATCGTACTGGTATTTGCTGGTTCTGATTGGTGTGCACCCTGCATTAAGCTAGAGAAAGAAATTTGGGACACACAGGAATTTCAAGCACTTGCCAAGAATCATTTTATAATGGTAAAAGCAGATTTTCCTAGAAAAAAACAAAACAAACTTTCTAAGGAACAAACGGAAAGCAACAACATGTTGGCTGAGCGCTACAACCAATCAGGCAATTTTCCTCTCGTCGTTTTGTTAAATGATCAAGGTAAAATACTGGGTAAAACCGGGTATAAAAAAGCCACACCTCAATCCTATTTCAAACACCTGACTTCGTTTGAAAATTAAAATAATGACAACATTTGTTGACCATTAAAAACCTACAACAACCTATGAAATTCGTGTATCCACTCATGGCACTTTTTCTCTTCACCGGATGTGTGACGGTAAAGGAATATGAGAAAATTAATCTCAGTGACCCGGACATGGAGCTATCAAGTAAAAGTGTGGATCGATTCGAAACCAATTTCCAAGTCTATCGAGAAGCGGCCTCTGGTGCCAACGGAGGTAAAACAGGGGGCGGCTGCGGCTGTAATTAGCTATATGAAACGCAATCTAATTTTCGCAATTACTTTCCTGGCAGTATCAGCCCAAGCCCAAGATGTCTCAGACACGGTCCAGGTTTACAAGAAGAAAGTGCTTGAATCCATTGAAGTAGACTTCCTAATGAGTTATTATTCACAGGACGGTGACAATTCAGCAGTTGGTGGGGGCATTGGAACCGAAGAACTCACTGACCTCACTCCTACTTTTGTAGTGGCCATACCACTAAATGACGACGATGTATTAACCATCGACGCCGGAATATCTGCTTATTCATCAGCTTCATCTAGTAATATCAACCCCTTTGACGGTAACGGCACCGCTGAAGCTAGTCCTTTTCAAGCTTCCTCAGGAGCTTCCAGAAGCGATATCTACGGAAACTTAACCGGTAGCTACAGCCACAGTTCTGATGACCGCAATTCCATTTGGACAGGACAAGCGTCGGTGGCTTTTGAATATGATTATGTATCCTTCGGAGTAGGTGGGAGTTATACCAAATTATTCAACCAAAAAAATACAGAAGTTAGCATTAAAGGAAATGTGTTTCTTGATACTTGGAGTGCTATATATCCCATCGAACTACGTAGCAGCTCAGGAGGAGACGATAACGATTTTAACTTGAACAACTACATCATTACGGGAAATCCTAATTACAACCCAGTGAATTTTAGTGAGTTCTCAAATGAAGGAAGAAATAGCTATTCGGTAGGATTAAGCTTTTCTCAAATATTATCAAAAAACATGAAGGCATTAGTCTCCCTGGATGTAGTTCGGCAAGACGGATTATTATCCACCCCTTACCAACGCGTGTATTTTAGCGATGTGGCAGATTCTTTTATTGAAGGCTTTCAGCTGGCCGATGATGTGGAACGTTTGCCCGATAACAGATTGAAGATTGCGGCAGGTGGCCGTCTAAATTATTATATAAACGAAAAGGTCTCCCTACGCACTTACTACCGCTTTTACAATGATGATTGGGGCATCAATTCGCATACGGCAAGTATTAGTATACCTATCAAGTTAAATGATAAGTTCACTTTTTATCCCAACTATCGATATTACACGCAAACGGAAGCAGACTATTTCGGGCCGTATGAAACGCATGTCTCCACTTCGGAATTCTATACCTCCGATTATGACTTATCCCAATTTAACGCCAATCAGTATGGCTTTGGTGTGGGCTATACGGATATTTTCACCAAAACTAAGCTGTTCAAATTTGGCATTAAGAGCATCGATTTAAAATTCAACTACTATGAGCGCAATACCGGACTCAGTGCTTTCATCATCTCCGGCGGGATAAAATTTGTATTAGACAAATAGGCGCACGTTGCCAGCTTCAATCCAGGCACTGAGCTTAGCGATTTTCATATATTTGAATGTACTTTTGGTCCAAGGCGACAGAGTCTTGGTACTTAACTCTTAGGTCTGCCAATTCAGAAGTTAGCTTGGTCACCACCTCCGCATACTCCGGATCCTGATACACATTGGTCATCTCTTGTGGGTCCTTTTTGCGGTCGTATAGCTCCCATTCGTCCACATCATAATAAAAGTGCGCTAATTTATACTCCCGAGTCACGATACCATAGTGGCGTTTCACCATGTGTACTCCAGGATATTCATAGTAGTGATAATACACCGATTCTCTGTTCCATTTGGATGCTTCACCTTTTAGAAGCGGCAACAGGCTTTCTCCTTGCATATCTTCAGGCGCCTCTACACCTGCTGCCTCTAGGAAGGTTTGGGCAAAATCAAGATTCTGCACCATCTGGTCGTTAGTAGTTCCCGTAGCAATGGCATTGGGCCATTTGACCAATAGCGGCGTTTTAAAGGACTCATCGTAAATAAAACGTTTGTCAAACCAGCCGTGTTCACCTAAATAAAACCCTTGGTCTGAAGTATAAACGACTATAGTATTTTCTGACAGACCATTCGCCTCCAAATAATCCAATACCTCGCCCACTCCGTCGTCTACCGCAGCAATGCAGCCCAAATAGTCTTGCATATATCTTTGATAACGCCATTTCATTAGGTCTTCCTTTGACATGGTAGCATATCTTTCCTTGAAATCTTCATTGATAGGGCCATATACAGCATCCCATGCTGCTCGTTGCTGCTCATT
>JAJCYK010000219.1 GCA_029262935.1 Cytophagales bacterium
AGAAGTATTGCATAGAGAGAAGCAAAACGCAAAAATTGGAGAAGGTGGCATAAGCCATGGAATAATCACTCCAGAAGCTGAACAACGCGCATTAGATACACTATATGGTTTTAAGTTAACAATGGACCAATTTCAGGTATCTCAAAGGTTTGCTTTTGCTACCAGCGCTTTTCGTAACGCATCCAACGGGCATGGACTAGCGATGAAAGTAAAGGATCTTACTAAGATCGATATTACTATTATAGACGGAGAACAAGAGGCTCAATACATTTATCAAGGTGTACGACAAGCACTTGATATAGGCCCTGAAAATGCCTTAATCATGGACATAGGTGGGGGTAGTGTGGAGTTTATAATAGCTAACCAAGAAGAAACAAAATGGAAAGAAAGTTTCGAGATTGGGGCTCAACGCCTCATGGACTACTTTCATTATCACGATCCCATTTTCTTGGACGAAATAACTAAGCTTGAGGAGTTGTTGGACACCAAACTGATCAAATTAACGAAAGCCATACAGCAATACAATCCGAAAGTACTAATAGGTTCCTCGGGTACATTTGATACCTTAAGCGAGATTCATTCTTTTGGACAGGGCGAAGCAAAAAGCAATCAAACTGAAAGACCCCTTTCAATAGTAGGTTACAACAACATTCATAAAGAAATAATTAAGAGTAACCGAGAGCAGCGAATGCGAATACCTGGAATGATTGAGATGCGGGTTGACATGATTGTGGTGGCCAGTTGCTTGATCAACTATGTATTGAATCGATTTGGCATCGAGCAAATTCGTGTTTCTGCCTTTGCCTTAAAAGAGGGGGTGTTAGCCCAGGTGGTGGAAAAAGTTCGGGAACAAACCACCAATCCAACTTAATAGGACGATATGTTTCATCATCAAGTACTAAGAGAATTTACGGTAAAAGTTTTTGTGGCTATGGGCTGTAGTACAGCAGATGCGGAATTGGCGGCTACGATTTTAATTGATGCAGATCTTAAAGGAATTGATTCCCATGGGATAGCCCGTCTTAAAGGCTATGTAAGGCTGTGGGAACAAGACCGTATCCTCACTAAACCAGAAATAACGGTGGTACATGAGACGCCTAGTACCGCAGTACTGGATGGCGGTAGTGGCCTTGGTTTGGTGGTGGCCCCAAAAGCCATGGAAATTGCCATAGAGAAAGCGAGAAATGCAGGTACCGGATGGGTGTCGGTCCGTAATTCAAACCATTATGGTATTGCAGGGTACCACGCTATGATGGCCCTGGAGCATGACATGATTGGCATTTCGATGACTAACGCCAGCCCTTTAGTAGCCCCAACATTTTCAGCTGAAAGACTGTTGGGTACAAATCCTATTGCCGTGGCTATCCCCGCTCTGGAGCAACCTCCCTTCGTGGCAGACTTTGCAACCACCACGGTAGCCAATGGCAAATTAGAAGTAATGAAGAGAAGAGCAGCACCCATTCCAGAGGGATGGGCTCAAGACCAAAACGGTCAACCCAGTACCAAAGCTACCAGTATCGAAGAAGGTGGGGCTTTATTGCCTCTAGGAGGTAGTCGTACACTAGGCAGTCATAAAGGTTACTGTTTAGGCAGCATCGTGGACATTTTTAGCGGCGTTTTTTCTGGTGCCAACTATGGCCCATGGGTGCCTCCTTTTGTTAGCTTCTTAGAACCACCTAGCGACCCGGTAGGTAAAGGAATTGGTCATTTTCTAGGGGCCATTCGAGTGGATGCTTTCCGCCCAGCCCAGGAATTTAAATCCCACATGGATCAGTGGATCAACCGATTTAGAGGATCAAAAACCATTGAAGGTGAATCCGAAGTATTGATTCCTGGAGATCCGGAACGGGCATCAAAAGCCATAAGAGAACAGGAAGGCATACCTCTACTAAAAGCAGTAGTGGAGGATTTAACAAGCATTGCCCAGAAGTTTAAGCTTGATCCTCTTACAACTATAAAGTAATGCCTGCCCTAATGATAATCTCACTGTTGTAAGGGGACTTTCTGTCGTCGTGCAGAAGATTTAACAATACCGTCAGTCCTAAGCCAGCACGCCCTCCTACCGGTTGAAAAACGCCTCCTCCTATAAAATAACCAGGTACCCAGTCTTTCACTAGCTCGGTACCATTTTCGTTGGGAAATTCTACTTTTAGCGATTCGTATTCGGTGTAGGCAAAGAATTGTGGCGTAATGTTGTAGCGGGCAAATACACGCGCTCCAAAAATGTTGGTCTTATATTTAAACACATTCCCGGTAAAGATATCTCGAGCCTCCCCTTTTAGGTATTGATAGGTGATACCCGGTCCCACAGAAAACCGATTGGTCACCATGTATCCCGCCAATGGAGATACATTAATGACTGTAAAAGTACCAAACTGCACATTGAAGTTACCTCCAAAGTAAACCCGGTCAAAAAAGGAATTCTCCACTTCTGGGTCAAATTCTTTTTGAGCAGAAACTTGAAGACAACAAAATACGGATAAAGCGATTACTAGTTTTCTCATAACTGTATAAATAAAAGGGTTCCCTATTTATAATAGAGAACCCCAAGTTCTTGTAATGGTTGTGTACTACTTTTTATCGGTCTTGTTAACCACTATATAGAGATCCTCTGTTGATTTGCGCATGAGGTACTTTTCCCTAGCGTATTTTTCCAAAAGCGCTTCATCACTTAGCAATTCCAGCCTATCAGTTTTAACTTCCTCAATTTTAGCTAAATAAAATTCTTTCTTGGCTTCCTGTTGATGCAGTTTATTTGTCCTTTGATATTGTAAGAACAAATCATTGGAATCAAAAAATAACATCCATATCAGGAATAAAGTACCGCCTATGAAGAAAAAATTCTTGCTTAATCTTTTTAAGTTGA
>JAJCYK010000220.1 GCA_029262935.1 Cytophagales bacterium
GGGCGCTATTGGTTTGATGCTTTCTCTGTGGGCGTTTTATACCTACTACATTGTTTATCTGGCAGCACTTTGGGTTCCCTTAGCCATGTTAATTTCAGTATTTATTTTCTCTTATTTAGGAGGGGTTTTAGGTCAATTAACTACTATTAAAAACACTTAAGAACCAACAATGCCTAAGTATCACGTTTATGTTATAGAATTATCGAAAAAGGTTTTTTCTGAAAATGCTAAATTTCGGGAAGCCAATCCGCAATTCAACGGTGTGCTTGAATGCCTTTATGTGGGGATGACTAGTAAAACCCCAAAAGAACGATTCGAGCAACATAAAACCGGCTACAGAAACAAAAAAGGTTTTAAACTTTCCTCTAATGTGGTACAAAAGTGGGGCATGTATTTAAGACCTAATCTTTACAATCATATCAAACCCCTGTCAAGCAGGTCCGAGGCTTTAAAAATGGAAAAAAAGCTGGCCTTAGAACTGAGAAGAAAGCGGTATGCGGTTTGGTTTAACTAAATAAGGGAAGACTCTGTTATTGTCCTCCACTTGCCAAATCCCACCGCTACTTACTCGTGTCGCATGGACTTAACCGGATCTGTCAATACTGCTTTACCCGTTTGATAGGCCACAGTAATCCAGGCAATCAATAGTGCAATAAAACCAGAAATCAGAAAGACACCGACCCCCATTTGCACTTTGTAGGCAAAGTCTCCTAACCATCCTTGCATGACATACCAAGCGAAAGGTGTAGCGATCACGAAAGCCAAAACGACCAATAGGGTAAACTCCTTGGAAAGTAATATCACTAAATCCATACTGCCTGCCCCTAGTACTTTTCTTATACCAACTTCTTTTTTACGGCGTTCCGCGGTAAATGAGGCTAGGCCGATTAGACCCAAACAAGCAATGAAAATGGCCAAGCTCGCAAACACTGCAAATATCTTCCCATGCCGCTCTTCGTCTTCATAAAGTTGGGCATATTGCTCATCTACAAAGGTATATTGGAAAGGGGTTTCAGCGTCATACCTTTTCCAAGTACTTTCAATAAACTGCAAGCTTTGAGAACGATTTTCAGGACTGATCCGAACCACATAGTTCCACGCCATTTTTGGTGCAATAAAATAAATGGTGGGAATAATTTCTTCTTTCAAAGATTCGAAATGAAAATCTTTTAGAACACCTATTACCTTACCATCTCGTTCCACCCACTGCCCGTCATCCCAATCTTGTATCTCTGAGCTGCCAAAGGACTTGTTAACAGCAGACTCATTGGTCCACCCGATGGTCTTAACTGCAGCTTCATTAAGAATAAAAGCTGTAGACGCATCGGCGGCAAATTCTCGGGAAAAGCTACGACCGGCTGCCAATTCAAACCCCATGGTTTCCACAAAATCATAATCAGTCCAGACGGTTTGCATTCCTTGCCTCTGATCTTCAGGAATTCCTTCCGGCCGGGTACCTAAACTGCTGCTTAATGTACCAGGAGGTACACGCGACGATCCGGCCGCGTTAATAATATTTGGGTTGGCTAATAATTCAGTTTGAAATTGAGTATACTTTTCCCTCAAATCCAAAGAAGTGCCTTGGATCAAAACCAGTTGTTCTTTGTTAAAACCTAGATTAAGGTTTTCGCAGTAGTCCAATTGTTGATAAACGACACTGGTGATAATAAGCAAGAATATGGAGGCGGTAAATTGAAAGGTAACTAGAATTTTGCGCAAAGTAGCTCCTTGAAACCCCATTCTAAATTTACCTGATAAAATGCTAATGGGATTAAACCCAGAAACTAGCAAGGCAGGGTAACTGCCTGCAGCTAGCCCCACAAAAAGAGTCACGCCTAGCATGCCCAACAGCATAGGTATGTCTGTGAAAACGTGCCAGATGATTTCCCGGTCTGCCAGTGCATTAAAGTATCCTAGAAATACCCTGGCCAAAATAATAGCTAGGACTAAGCATATAAGTGCAACTAAAATGCTTTCACTTAAAAACTGACCAATGATTTGTGATCTTTCAGCGCCTACCACCTTTCTTAGACCCACTTCCTTCGCTCGTAGACTGGACCTGGCCGTTGCCAGGTTAATAAAATTGATACAAGCGATACAGAGAATGAATAGTGCGATAAAGGAAAACGCCAATACATACTTGCGATCACCACCAGTGGTATAACCATTGAATTCTCCTGAGTCCAAGTACAATGCAGGTAAAGGATGCATATCGATTACCGGAGTAAAATCCCTCCAATCCTCCAATTTAACCGCCGTGAAATCCGCTAGTCTCTTAGTAAAATCGGCTGCCGATTGACCATCGGGAACCTTCACAAAAGTCCACACATATCCTTCTCCCCAATTCTCCAATACGATCCTGGAAAAGACCTGTGGTGCGCAATTCATGGAGATCATGATGTCAAATTGGAATTGAGATTCTTCAGGAACTTTTTGCAGAATGCCGGTGATTTTGAAGTCGTCATCACCAATTTTTATCGTTCTTCCAAGTGCCTCGGATTTTCCAAAGTATTTTTGAGCGATTTCATTATTGATAACTACGGAATAGGGCTCGTCCAAAGCGGTTTCTGGGTTGCCCTGTAATAATGGAAAGGTAAAGGCCTGAAAAACCTCGGGATCAACAAAGGTCACTTGTTCTTCATAATACGTGTCTTCACCTACTTCTATCGCTTCTTGACCCTGGGGCGCAAAGCGTATGATCTGTTCAAAATCCGGAAAATCTACCTCCAATTCATCAGCTAATCGATAAGGACCTATAGCCCGCTTTGATTGTTCACCTGTTTGTGGATTCGTGGTTTTAATACTCAGTAAATAAAGGTGATCCCTATTTACATGAAACTTGTCATAACTGGTTTCCGATTTGACATATAACATGATTAATATCAAGCATGCCATGCCAATGGCTAATCCTAGAATGTTAATAAAGGAATGGCCTTTGTAGCGCCAAATGTTGCGGAGGGCAGACTTTATATAATTTCGGAGCATGGTTGGTCAGTAGTTTATTATAAAGGTGGGTTTCTTATTATAGACTCCTTTTCAAAGGGCTAGGTTGCATGGATGAGAGCCTTTCAATTAATAAATAGATATCTAGAGGCCTTACAAATGCCATTGTTACCCCATATAGAGTAGTATCTAATGCTAATTTATGGAATTTTCCTGGGAACATTGGTACCTTGAGGGACACTGACCATCGTTCTTAATTCAATTCTGAAGTACATTAAACAGGAATTCTAAAAATGAAAACGAAGCAGTATATAGCATTCCTCCGGGGGATAAATGTTAGCGGACATCATAAGGTCCCTATGGGAGAGCTGCAAATGAAATTGCAGGAATGGGGTTTCGAGCATGTAGTGACCCTATTAAATTCAGGTAATGTTATATTCACCACCACCAGCAATCCGGAGGATCTTGAAAAGACGATTTCGGAATACTTAGAGCATACCTTTGGTTTTCCTGTACCTACGATTGTAAGAGATTCCGAGATGATAAATCGTTTGTTTCAGGAGGCACCGTTTCAGGGTATAGAGGTGCATAAAGACATTCGATTGTATGTTTCCTTTTTGAAAAAAAGCGCTGCTGTCAATTTGAAAATTCCTTGGGCAAGTAGTGACAACGCCTATAAGATATTAGCGATACATGATAAAACGATTCTTAGTGTTTTGGACCTTTCAGTTTCCAATACCCCTAAAGCTATGGAAGGTTTGGAGAAGTATTTCGGACGAGATATTACCACCAGAAATTGGAATACCATAGCACGAATCGTCAAGAAATTATAAATTAACAAACTGAAATTAAGCAATTTTACCAACGGTTAACTAAACTTCAGCAGCATGACCTACGAAGATCTGGGATACAACGATGACTTAGAAAGACACAGAGTCGAACATGGAATAGATTCTTTTGAAATGGGCCGGGTTATCTCCGAACATAAAGATCGGTATGCGGTCAAGACCCCTGAACATGAGTTTGATGCGGAACTAATAGGTAGTTTGAGGTTTACTGCTGAAGACCGGTATGA
>JAJCYK010000221.1 GCA_029262935.1 Cytophagales bacterium
TCATGTATCTACCCAAGAAGCTTATGCCAGTTTAAGCCCGCAACCAGCCCTTTATGATTTACCAAATTTGGTAAAAGAAGCACAACCGTCAACCTGGAGGCATGCTTTACATAACGATTTCGAGGAATCGGTATTTGAAATATTTCCTGAAATTAGTGAGTTGAAGGAGCTACTATACCAACGAGGTGCCCAATACGCCAGTATGAGTGGTTCTGGAGCTTCAGTTTATGGTTTTTTCGAGAACTCCCCTGAGTTAAACGACCTTCCTCAGCACTATCGTGTGTGGTGCCAAAAAATCTAAAGTTTTGAGGACTGTGTTGCTTGTTTTCGATTAAGTATCGGATATGCCAGTACCGCCAGGATAATAACGCCTGCTCCAAGATAAAAGCCAGCAGTCATGCGTTCACTTTCCCCTAAAATCAATACGGCCAAAACAATACCATAAACTGGTTCTAAATTGACCGTTAAGTTCATGGCAAAAGCCGATATACGCTTCATTAACTCTACGCTAATGGAGTAGGCATAAACCGTACACACCAAGGCCAATATCAAAATGTAAACCCAATCCGTCGTAGTAGGATTCAGGTCCAATCCGGTGGGTGATTGTTGTGCATACCATGGGAATATTAAGGCAATGCTTAATGTAGCCCCAATCATTTCATAAAAAGTAATGGCATAGTGATTATGATTGTGAGTAAACTTGGCGTTTAGTACAGTAAACAAAGCCACTAGCAAGGCTGAGATGATAGCTAAGGTTAAACCCCAGGCATGGTTAAATTCAAATTTAAAAATGATGTATAGTCCTAGAACTATCACCAATCCTAGGATAAGCTCAAACCACTTAAACTTCTTTTTTAAAATCAAGGGTTCCAATAGGCTGGTCCATAAAGCAATAGTTGCAAACCCAGCCAAGCTTACACTTACGTTAGCAACCCTGGCTGATGCAAAAAATGTAATCCAGTGTGCTCCGACCAGCACACCATTTCCTAAAAGTTGCCAAATAGTGGTCCTACCCAATTGAAAAGATTCTTTTTTCCAATACAGCCAAATACCTAATAGCAATGCCGACAAAAAGGTGCGATAGAATACCAGTTCTACAGGAGGAATGGTAATAAGCTTACCTAAAATAGCTGTAAAGCCCCATAGCAATACTAAAAAATGCAACTCCAGGTAATCACGAGTAGTGGTCATTATCTACGCATGGTTTTGTACAATACAAAACCTACAAAAGTAAATATAATATTAGGTACCCACACCCCTATCAGCGGAGGCACTTCACCTTTCAGGGCAAATTCCCTACTGAGCATAAATAAAATAATATATACAAAGGCTATAAGAAACCCCAGTGCAATTTGGAACCCTACACCTCCCCTTGATTTACGTGCCGAAACAATAACCGCAATAAAGGTTAAAATTATGATAGCAAACGGCGACATGAACCGCATGTACTTCTCCACTACGAAAGTTTCAACGTTGTCCGCTCCTCTAGATCTAAGCAAAGCAATGGTACTATTGAGCTCGTTGATAGTGAGCGTTTGCTCCAAATATTTATTGCTTTCAAAGTCTTTGGGACTGATATTAAGCAAAGTATCTAATTCCTTGCCTTGCGTAATGTATTCACTTCTTCCCTCAAACTCTCTTAAAGTCCAATCGTGTACCTTCCAATTTTCCTCTTCCTCATTCCAGCTCACTCTGCGGGCAGATAATTTTTGAATCAATTGATTTCCGCTTACCGTTTCCAAAGTAAATTGGTGCCCCACTTTACTATGATTATTGTAGTTCTTCATATACATATAGCTCTCAGGGGCGATCTTTATATGTATGTTGTTTTGACTAAAATTATATGGTCGGTGGGTGTATTCTGATAAAAAGGCCACCCTTGACTTGTCGGAATCTGGTATTAACCATCCGGTAAGGTAAAAGCTTGCAGCCGCTATAAGTACAGCCCCAATTAAATAAGGTACCAGTAAGCGTCGAAAGCTAATCCCACTGCTCAACATGGCTACTATTTCTGTATGGCCCGCCAATTTAGAAGTGACAAACACCGCAGCGATGAATACTGTAATAGGGGTTATTAAGTTGGCTATCCAGGGAATGAAATCTAAATAGTAAGTGGATATTTGACTAAAGGTCAAGCTATGTTCGAGAAAGTCATCACTCTTCTCTGTAATGTCTATCATGGTGATGATAGCCACCAGAATCAATACCACAAAGATGTAGGAACTGAGAAACTTCTTTAGAATGTAGCCATCTAAAATTTTCATGACTAAAGTCGTTGCATAAGTTTGATTACCATTTCTTGCTTCCAAGAATTAAACGTACCAGCAGCAATCCTGTTGCGGGCCTCTAACATTAACCAGCTGTAAAAGGTTAAGTTTTGTAAGCTAGCCACTTGTGCTCCTAGCATTTCATTACACCGCACCAGGTGTCTTAGATAGCCTTTGCTGTGCATTTGGCTGGCATATCCTTCTAAACCAGCATCCAACGGAGTGAAATCATCCTTCCACTTTAAGTTACGAATATTCAGGATGCCTTCTGTGGTAAACATCATGCCATTTCTTGCGTTGCGCGTGGGCATTACACAATCAAACATGTCAATGCCTAAGGCGCTACCTTCTAGTAAATTAGCTGGGGTACCCACTCCCATTAAATATCTTGGCTTTTCCCAGGGCAGATGCTCACAAGTTGCTGCAGTCATTTCGTACATCATTTCTGCCGGTTCGCCCACAGACAAGCCCCCAATGGCATTCCCAGGCAAATCCATATCTGCCACAAACCGTGCGGAATCTTGCCGCAAATCTTGAAAGGTGCTTCCCTGTACGATGCCAAATAGGTTTTGTGGATGCCCGTACTTGGAAGTTATTTGATCCATTCTGGTAGTACATCGTTGCAACCACCGGTGTGTCATCTCCATGGAGTCCTTGGCGTATTGATAACTGCATGGGTAAGGTGTACACTCATCAAATGCCATAATAATATCTGCCCCAATGGAAGTCTGAATATCCATTACACGCTCGGGTGTAAAGGTGTGTTTACTTCCATCCAAGCGCGATTTGAAAGTGACTCCTTCTTCTTTTATTTTTCGATTCTCTGACAGGGAATAGACCTGATAACCCCCACTATCTGTAAGAATTGGTCTGTCCCAGCCCATAAATTGATGTAAACCTCCGGCTTTTTCTAAAACATCGACACCCGGACGAAGGTAGAGATGATACGTATTTCCCAGGATAATGTGCGCGTTTATATCTTCTTTCAATTCCCTTTGATGAACAGCTTTTACGGTACCCGCCGTACCTACGGGCATGAAAATTGGCGTTTCTATAGCACCATGGGCCGTATTTAGGGTGCCCCTTCGTGCCTTACTGGCGGTATCCTCAGCATGAATTTCAAATGAAATCATATCGG
This sequence comes from Cytophagales bacterium, assembly GCA_029262935.1. GTDB lineage: Bacteria > Bacteroidota > Bacteroidia > Cytophagales > Cyclobacteriaceae > JAJCYK01. The sequence goes on from JAJCYK010000221.1 coordinate 3,406, forward strand.
GGGCAAAAATAGCTATTATTGACAATATATTGCTATTTTTAGTGGCTATACCCTATGACCATTTGGACCTTTATTTTTGGCCTGTTCGCAATTTGTACACTGGTACAACTGTACTACATTTTAATAGTCTTTGGGGCTTTGGCCTGGACCAAAGTGCAGAAAGCATCACAAAAGCCAAGCGGCCAAGCTGTATCCGTCTTAATTTGTGCCCACAACGAACTGGAAAATTTAAAGGTTTTGGTACCCGCATTAAAGAAGCAACAGTACCCGAATTTTCAAGTTGTGATTGCCTTAGACCGATGTACGGATGGTAGCTTGGGTTGGCTAGAACAATTAAACTGGTCTGCGCTCACCCTGGTTAACATTCGTGATACTCCTCCCAAAATCAACGGGAAAAAGCATGCGTTGCTACAAGCAATAGCATCCGCAGAATTTGACGCACTATTGCTTACAGATGCAGATTGTTGGCCATCAAGTAATCTTTGGATACAAAGCATGATGGACTGTTTTGAAGAAAAAACAGATATAGTACTTGGTTACTCCCCGTACGCAGTGAAACCTGGCTTGTTAAATGATTTCATCCAATATGAAACACTTCTTACCGGTATGCAATACCTAAGCCAAGCCCTGAAAGGCCATCCTTATATGGGGGTAGGTCGAAACATGGGCTATAGAAAGAGGTTTTTCAATTCTACTCATAATTTGCAACCGTACATGCAGGTCACAGGAGGTGATGATGACCTATTTGTTAACAAAAATGCTACAAAAACCAACACCGCAGTCTGTTTACAGGAAGATTCCTTCATGATTTCTAAACCAAAAATCTCGGTTTCTGCTTATTTAATACAGAAAAAGCGCCATTTATCAGTCGGGAAACTTTATAATATGCGAGATAAAGTCATTTTGGCTATATTCTCCGTTTCTCATATAATATTTTGGAGTTCTTTAGTAAGTTTGTTGATGACCGCATCATATTGGGTTATGGTCGTTCTCCTGTTCCTCATACGTCAAATTGTATTGACTGTAGTTGTGGCCAGGTCATCCCAACGTTTGGGTGGCAGATTTAAATTAAGGGTATTGCCTTTGGTGGACTTTCTGTATAGCGTATATTATGGATACATTGGTTTGGTAGCGCTTACCAGTAAAAAAGTAAAGTGGCATTGAAGCAATTTTCGGAAAAAGCACTACAGGACTTCGCACTGATTGACAGGGCGGTCGACGAGCACGACGAAAAAGCGTATGCCGAATTAATGACCCGCTACAAAACCCCGGTATACCATATGATTCTGAAAATGATTCGCAACGTAGATGACGCTGAGGATCTCACCATCGAAGCATTCGCCAAGGCGTTTAAGAACTTGCACAAGTTTAAAAAGGACTTCACGTTTAGCACTTGGTTGTTTCGCATTGCTACCAACAACACCATTGACTTCATTCGCAAAAAGAAACTAGATACTTTTAGTCTTAATACTTCCTTACAAAACGACGATGGGGACAATGTCAACATTGATTTGGAAGACAACAACCTCGATCCTCAAGAAGAGGCCATTAAATCCCAGAAAATCGAGCTAATTCACTTGTTTGTAGGAAAATTACCGCCAAAATATCAACGACTGGTCCGTTTACGTTATTTTGAAGAGTTGTCTTATGATGAAATTGCCAAAGAGTTAGACGCCCCATTGGGCACCGTAAAAGCACAACTCCATAGAGCCCGTGAATTGATGTACGACCTGGTCAAGGGTAAAAAAGACCACATCTAATCATGGAGGCGCTACCAGGTGTAGAAGTTGTTTTCCAGCACTTTCCTGACCTTACCGAACAACAGCGACAGCAATTTATCGATTTGGCTGATGTATACTTTGAATGGAACGAGCAAATCAATGTAATCTCCCGCAAAGACATCTCTGGTATTTATCTCAAGCATGTGTTACATTCTTTGGGAATTGCCAAAGTCCATTCGTTCAAAGATCATTCATTGGTATTGGACGTAGGCACCG
>JAJCYK010000222.1 GCA_029262935.1 Cytophagales bacterium
CCCCTCCTCAGACATTCGAAACAGTGTAACTTTCTCCTGGGCATGGATGGACCTGCTTACACCGCCATAAGTACCCATCCAAACATCTCCTTGAGGATCTTCAATTAAACAACGAATCGCAGAAGCCGGAATGCCTTGGGAGCTATTCACGTCAGACTGAATATGGACTATTTCACCAGTATGTGTATTTAGCCGATAAAGTCCAGACCCCCAAAGCCCCACCCATAGATAACCTTTCGAATCCCACAGTATGGCTTTAATGTTTTTATCAAAGCCTTCCTTGAGCCCCGAAAAGTACTTGTTAAGATCTACTAATTCTTGAGTCTTATAGTTAAACTCGTGCAGACCATGACCAGAAGAAGCTACCAGTACCGTCCCTTGAGGCGTTTCCGTAAAAGCTCTAACTGCTTGCACGCTTTCAAAAACGTTTTCAGCAACTTTACTTTCGCGGAAGTGCTGAAATTTCCAACGGCTGGGATCAAATTTGTAAATGCCGTTGTAACTTCCAACCCATATGATTCCACTTTCATCTTCGTACAATGAAGAAACTGCATTGGGAGTTTCTGCTTTACTGGGGATTTGTAAGGGTTGAAAGGATGCCTCTCCCGGTTTTAATACTACCGGAACATGATTGTGTACACTTGCCCAAATATAGCCGTTGCTGTCTTCCAATAAATCACCGAGGCCAAACCCATAATAATTGGAAGGCGGCTTAACGGGATAATTATGCACAGAGTGGTCTACGGGGTTGTATTTGAATAAACCTATGGAGGTGGCTGCCCAAATATTCAATTTACTATCCTGAAGTAGCTTAAAGACATGAGCGCCACGGACGGCTTCCCCAAAAGGACTTTCCAATGATTTAATGGTTTTTGTTTCGGGGTCAAAAACTTTTAGGCCATTTTCCGTGCCAATCCAAATCTGATTATCAGCCTGATTAAGGAGTGTGTAGTTTAGCTTACCAGGTGAATCCTGATCGTTTGCCTTATAGCTATAAATCTGATGTTGCCCTGTTTGCGGATCAAAATGGCGGATGGCGTTGTAGTTGGAAACGAGTAGCTTTCCCTGGTGGTCTATCGTCATATCAAGCACCACCGCTCCGGGCCCCTCTTCTTTACTACTGAGCGAGAACCGGTCGATATTTTGTGTTGACCGAGTCAACTTATTTATTCCAATCGTGGTACCTATCCACAAGTTGCCAGAGGCATCTTCTAATATCTTAGAAATCGTACTGGCACTGATGCTGCTGGAGTCGTACGACTTATGCTTATAATGAGTGAATCTGTAACCATCATAACTGTTTAGGCCATCTTCAGTACCAAACCACATTAGCCCACGACTGTCCTGTAGTATGCAACCTACACTGGATTGAGAAAGCCCATTTTTAATGTTTATGTTTTCCAAAATAGCCAACGGTCGTTGCCCAAATTGCAACAGTGGTATCAGTGTAAGGCCAAGCGCCATAAGCACTGTGATAAATACCCCATTAGAAGGCTTTAACATGTCAATATTGATCGAAATCGGCTATGGTTAACAATAAATGTACAAATAAACCAGGGCCTTAACAACTGCCATGTTAAGTGTGGGTTTAAGTATAAAGTACTCGGAAAATCAGATAAATTTTTGTATTTTTACTAACTTAAATATAATTATAAAGGACTATTTTAAAGGAAACGTCTTGCTACTCAACCAGTTTATTGCCCTAATATTCCTTGTTACCATTGCGGCTTGTAGCCAGCATAGTCAACCTGTTGAGGATACTAAAATCTCTCTGCAGGAGCAGTATGTAAACCCAGCAGCTTCGGGTTTTGATAGTGTAAATTCAGATGCAGAGGCTATAAAAATTGCAGATTTAGTGATGGACGCCATGGGAGGAAGAAGCGCTTGGGACAACACTAGGTACTTGGCATGGGACTTCTTTGGAGCCCGAAAGCTGATTTGGGATAAAGAAGAGCACCAGGTAAGAATAGACTTTCCGGATAGCTCGGTTTCTGTGGTTAATGTGAAAGACCTTTCTGGTAGGGTGTGGAAGCAAGGCGAAGAAATAACCAATTTGGACTCCTTATCCAAGTATTTAAACCGAGCGAAGAATATTTGGATAAACGATTCTTATTGGCTGGTAATGCCTTTCAAACTAAAAGATTCAGGCGTTACCCTAAAATATATTACCATTGATGAAACAGAGTCTGGTGACGTTTCATACGTTCTGGAGATGACTTTTGCAGGCGTAGGGGTAACTCCCCAAAACAAGTATCTAGTGTATGTGGATACTGCTAGCAATTTGGTTAATCAGTGGGCTTATTACCGTGATTTTGAACAAGACACCGCAAACTTTGTATTACCTTGGGGTAACTATAAGAACTTCGGAAAAATCTTACTTTCAGATGAACGTGGGGAACGTGATTTGAGTGATGTGTTTGTTTTTGAGGATCTGCCTGAGGAGGTATTTACATCCATGAAAACAGTAGAATTAGGTATTTACCAATAAACTGAAACACATGAGGCGATTGCTGTATGTATCAATAATACTACTTTTTAGTGGTGGTTTGTACGCACAAGACTCCAAACTGATCATCGATAACTGGGACTTAAGCTACGAATCTGTACTCAATCAAAACCAAATTAGATGGGATCATTCTGTGGGGACGCTGTTCACTTGGTTAGTTGATCGTGAAAAAGAACACCTGTACATTACAAATTTTATCAAAAAGGAACTTGCCCAAAACCCAGAGGCGACGTTTTTGATTGATCACCCCACATTTCCATCAGCCGGTCGCACTACCTTTTTGGGTATCAAAAAGAATGGGCAATGCTATTACTGGTGGCGATCCACCGACGAAAGCATGAAGGAATTTAAGAAACGCCCCATGGATCCCCAGTTATTCCAACAAGTGACGGATCGATTGCAGGCCATGCGACAACGCGGCTATGAAAACATGGGAGGTCCAGAGAAAGCCTATGCCGGATTCTTAAGCCTATTTAAGGATGGACAATCCAAGCAAATCTTATTGCATATCAACGATTTCATGGAGTTCGATATGGAAAATCAACAAATTTTAAGGGTAGGAAAGATATTCGAGATAGAGAACTCGCTACTTGTTAAGAACAACTAATATGTCACAATATGATCTGGGTCAGATCTCCACTAAGGCCCCATCCAACATCAACAAAGAGGAAATTAAAGACCTCACAAAAGTATTAATAAAAGAACTTGAGGAGCTCCAAAACAAACTTTATGCCGAAGGTAAGTGGAGCCTACTAATTTTACTGCAAGGTATGGATGCCAGTGGAAAGGACGGTGCTGTGCGGGAAGTATTTAGTGCTGTTAATCCTCAAGGCGTAAAAGTTAAATCATTTAAAGTCCCTACAGAGGAAGAA
>JAJCYK010000223.1 GCA_029262935.1 Cytophagales bacterium
CTTTACCGTATTCCTGAGTTCTCTGAAATCAGCTCCGGTCATCCCGACTCTCTCTCCATACATCTCATTGTAAGCAGCATCCAATTGATCTAGAATGTCTATGAAAATTTCATAGCTACTTCCTCTATCGGTTTTAAAGGATACCACGGCCTCTTCTGGATTATCGGACAAGCTAGGGTTCCGTCCGTTGTTCAGAACAAACTCTTTTACTTGATCTTTAATCAAAGAAGCATCAGCTACAGGCTCATCTTCAACTAACAACTGGTCATTTGAGTTCACCAATATCTTAAAGATATTACGATCATTTTTTGTGATATCTGGTGGTGGCTCATTGGGATCCGGCTTAGGCGGAAGCGTAAACAGAATTCCACGGTCATTAGGAAAAGTGGTGGTTACCAGGAAGAATATTAACAAAAGAAATGCAATATCGGCCATAGAGCCAGCATTTATTTCGTTCTTCCCTCGATTTGAACTTCTCGCCATTATTTAAGGACTTTAGAAACTTCAGTATATAAAATACCCACGATTGCCACTCCTAAGAATAGATACATGGTTAACAACAGGCCTCCTACAAATTTAGAGATACCTGAATCTACTCCCCAATCGGCATACTTGGGAAGTACTTCACTACCGGCTAATGCATATGATATGCCAAAAACGACTAGTAAGATACCCAAACCAATGCCAGTTCCAATTAGCGATTTAGGGTCATCCATGGCTTTAATTAACGGTAGTACTACCACAGCGATTATGGCTATGCCTATTAATATGTACGTAACATACAAGGCGATGTTTATCAATCCTGATTCCATGCGCGTAGTTTATTTAATTCTTGTGCTTAACCAACATGTCAACTAAAGATATAGAAGCATCTTCCATATTGTTTACCAAACCGTCAATTTTGGAAACACAATAGTTGTAAAATAATTGCAGGATAACCGCAACGATCAAACCAGCAACAGTAGTTAACAGAGCTTGCTTAATACCGGAAGCTACCAATGAAGGAGAGATATCTCCTGCAGCTTCAATAGCATCAAAAGCGCTAATCATACCAAGTACAGTTCCCATGAAACCAAGCATAGGGGCTAATGCAATAAATAACTGCACCCATACCAATCCTTTTTCAAGACGTCCCATTACCACAGAACCATAGGCAATAATTGATTTCTCAACCATCTCAATACCTTCAGACATACGCATCAAACCTTGGGTAAATATAGAGGCAACTGGGCCCTTAGTGTCCTTAGTAACTTCTTTTGCGGCTTCTACCCCACCTGATGAAAGTGCGTCCTCAACTCTAGCAAGCAATTTATTAGTGTTGGTAGTTGCCAAGTTTAAGGTAATAATTCTTTCAATGGCTATGGCTAGTCCTAAAATCAGACATAGTAATACAATGCCCATAAACACCCAACCACCTTCAATAAATTTCTCTTTCACTCTTTGATGGAAAGATTGATCATCGGAGGATACTTGTTCTGTTCCATCAGCTTCTTGTGCATAGCTGTAGTCAGTGTTACCCAAGGCGATAAACCCGGTGAGCATTAGTAATGCGAATAACTTTTTCATAGTTTCAATTTTAATCTTCAGATAAGGTTATATAACGTATATAATAGTTTGAACTTCATGTTGAGAAGCGGAGAGGAAGGGATTCGAACCCCCGGTACCCTTTTGGGGCACACTCACTTTCCAGGCGAGCACCTTCGACCACTCGGTCACCTCTCCAGTTTTTAAAACACAATAGACACAAATAAATCAATAAAAATCACTTAATGCAAATTTTACAGAATTTTTTACCTAGGCCATTTCTCCCCTTAATGGTATGCTTAACTGCCTGACGATTTGATGGTAATTCGACTCAGTGCTAAGTAAAAATTGCAACTTGGCAAGCGCTGCTTCAGGTGTTATGTCCGCACCGCTTACTACACCCAGGTCCAACAAGTGCTTGCTGGTGGTATACCTTCCTTGCAAGACTCGACCTCCGTTGCACTGAGATACGTTGAAGAATATAATTTCATTTGAAATTCCTTTCTTAAGAGCCGACTGAAATCTTTCCGTGGTAGGTGCATTTCCAGATCCAAAGGTTTCTAACACCACCGCTTGCAATCCCGGTGTGGCTAATATATGATCCAACAAATCTTCATCCAACCCAGGGAATAATTTAATCAAGGCAATCTTAACCGGTTGGACCTTATGTACTTTAAATGATTCTACTAACGGAGTTTCGTACAAAACAGGATAATTAAAATCAATAGAAATTCCCGCCTCTGCCAAAGCTGGATAGTTCTCTGATTCGAAAGCATCAAAGTGAACACTTTCTACCTTTTGACAACGATTTCCTCGAAACAAAAAGTAATCAAAGTAGATACAAACTTCCCTAATTATAGGACCCCCATCGTTATGTGACGAGGCTATTTGTAACGCCGCTATGAGGTTTTGTCCAGCATCAGATCGTGCTGTTCCAATAGGTAGTTGAGCCCCAGTAAAAATGACTGGTTTGGATAACCCTTCCAACATAAAACTCAAGGCGCTGGCACTATAAGCCATGGTGTCCGTACCGTGAAGAACAACAAAACCATCATAACTGTCATAGTTCTCCTGGATTATATATCCCAGATCATTCCAATGAGTAATATCCATATTGCTGGAATCGATAGGCTCAGGAAATGAAATAACGGTCAATAAGAGACCTAGTTTCTTTAAAACCGGCAACTCTTCTATTATCTGACCAAAATTGAATGGTTTTAAGGTGCCCTCTTCATCGTGAGCCATCCCTAAAGTACCTCCGGTGTATATGATCAGAATCGAATAGCCCTCTTCATCCTGCAAAGGGGGGTCAATCTTTACGATGCGGTAATTCATTTGTTATTGGGAAAATAGTGTTTGTGCGTTTAGGGTAGTAATTTTTTCAACCTCTTCAATATCGGTTTGTTTTACTTGAGCAATTTTTTGAGCGATCTCTTGCAAATATGTAGGTTCATTTCTTTTGCCCCGATAAGGAACGGGTGCCAAATAGGGACTGTCCGTTTCTAATACCAAGTGCTTTAGGTCGATGTCTTTCAATGTGGTGTCAAGTCCAGCATTTTTAAAAGTTACTACTCCCCCAATACCCAGCATAAAGCCCATATCCGTAATCTTATCGGCCTGTTCCTGATTACCGGTGAAACAATGAAACACCCCTCGTAGATCGTTGTGAACTAAGGGCTCCAGCAAAGCAATGGTTTCGTCCAACGACTCCCTACAGTGAATAACAATAGGGTATTTTTTGGAAATAGCCCAGCGCGTCTGAATTAGAAAAGCTTCTTTTTGATAATCGAAGGTACTGGTATCCCAATGAAGATCAATACCAATTTCACCAACGGCCACAAAGGGGCGGCGGTCCAACCATTCCTCCACTAAGTAAAGTTCTTTCTCGAAACCCTTTTTAACTGAACACGGATGAAGTCCCATCATAGCCGTCACTTGATCTGAGTGGTTAAGCTCCAAATTCAACATGTCGTCTATGCTGGTATGATCAATGTTAGGAAGATAAATATGTTTTACTCCATGGTCTTGACATCGCGCCAATACCTCAGGCAAGTCTTGCTTAAACTCCTTCAAATATAAATGAGCATGGGAATCAATCATTAGTAGTTCCTTCCTTTCCAACCGTATTTAATAGGCAAAACATGTAGTACAAAGCCTCCCAAAGTTACCAAAGCATAGTAAACTTCAAACAATACAAAGGTTTCAAATCTTATACGCTGATCCAAAAGTGTACCTATTCTCTTAACCAATACCGATTGCAGGATTACCCTAGCAGATACTAAAGCGCAGGCCCACCAGGGATGCTCAAAAGCTAGTATTAACACGAGAGGGAGGAATAGGGCTCTAATACCTAAAGCCATTACCTCAAAGCCCGGCAGTTTTAGTGCACCGTAGGTCCATCGTGATCGTTGCTTCAATAAGGCACTCCAGTTTTCTTGTGGGCTGATGGTGGCGCAACTTCCCCTTCCCCAAACGTTGTCCACTGTGAAGCCCTTCGCCTTGGCCGCTAAAACAAATCCCACATCTTCGGTAAGTGAGTAGGGAATATTATCATATCCTCCGATGGCATCACAAGTTTGCTTGGTAATCATCATATTAGTACCGCTTACAGTAATGTTGCGGTACCAATCGTTGGAGGTAAATAACATAGCTTGAGCCAAAAGCCAATCCATGTTTTGCAATTGACTCCATAAGTCGTTGCCTGCAACCACAGTACAGCCCCCCAACACCCCAATGTTAGGTTTCCAACGAACTAACAAACTATTCAGCCAATCTTTAGGTACCCGAACGTCGGCATCGGTAATGAACAAATAGTCACTTTTTGCATACGGTATTAATTGGGCTATAACATTAGCTTTTCCTACCAAAGAGGCGATGTCTTGGTAAATAGGGATAATTTGAAAATGGCGGTATTCGCTGATCGTCTCTTCTAGCCGCTCCCGGGTATTGTCACTTGAACGATCGTCACCCAGAAGTATCTGCAATTTGCTCCTGGGATAGTCTAGTTGTAGCAGATTTTCTATTAATCCAGATATGTTTTGTTCTTCATCTCGTAGTGCTATTAAGATGGATAGCAAAGGTTGGTCGGAGCGGTCAATCGGTGGTGGCATTTTGGCCCCTGGCCACCAAATCAGGATGATAACATCCATAATTAGTATCAATATCAGGGCACTGACAAGGGCTACTGTCATAACTAAAGTACCTTGAAGGTAAAGCCTTGTTCTGAGAAATAACGAAGCATTTTAGGAAGCACAAAATTCAGTTTATTAATAGTTTTTAAGCTGTCGTGAAAAACCACAATTGAGCCCTGTTTAACCAAAGATTGGGTTTTTTGTAAACACCGTATCGGTGAAACATTCGGAGCAAAATCACCAGAAAGCACGTCCCACATAACAACTTCATGTGTGGTAAGCAGTGATTGCGCTTGACCAAGTTTAATCCTACCGTAGGGTGGCCTCATTAATGGCTTAGCCTGTGTCTGGTCGAGCCCGTCGATGCGCTCCTGGCAAATTTGAACATTTTCCAGGTATTCGCTTTTTGAACAGCGCCAACCGTCCAGATGGTTTTCCGTATGATTGCCAACGCGATGACCTTCGTTTAATACATCTTCTAATATTCCTGGGTGTTTAGCCATGTTTGCTCCCACACAGAAGAATGTTGCCTGGGCACCATATTCTTTCAGATAGTTTAGAACAGCCGGAGTTGCCTCAGGAACAGGCCCATCGTCAAACGTTAGATAGATAGTCTTTGTATCCCCATTAGAACACCAAGTTAGTTTAGGGAACAAATTTTGAATCCAATTCGGAGTTTTATGTTTAAACATGGCCTGGAGATTACTTTAACTTGCATGAGAGCAAAGTAATGTCGTCTGTATAGGAATTACGACCTCTAAATTCATTTAAGTGCCGTAGCAGTACACCGTTTATTTTATCTAACTCTAAGTCCTGATTATCGGTAACTACTTCTATAACACGCTCCAGCT
>JAJCYK010000224.1 GCA_029262935.1 Cytophagales bacterium
CACAGGGGACATCCAACATACTTTTGATCTCAAGTTCTGCTATTAATTGGTCCATAATGCCTATTACTACTTTGGTTTGAGAAGCATCAGAACCTTTGCCAGAAATGCTTTCAGCACCTTTCCAGTAATTATCGTTGTAGATTTCAGTAAAGGCCTCTTTGGGAGATTTACCATGAAAACGAGACTTTTTAAAATACTTGCGATAAAATTTTCTAATTCGTATGGGTACTAGGCTCATGTTGCGCTAACTGGTTTTGTCGAAATTATGTTTGGTTATACTCATAGCAGTAATCTTCTGAACAGGTCCGTTCAATATACATATTTAATTATTTTCAAAAACCGCAACCGCTCTTATGGGTGACCCAGTGCCTCCCTGGATTTTCAAAGGCAGCGCAATAAATCGAAAACGACCTCGGCCAATTAACTGATGGAGGTTTATCAGATTTTCGTAATGCGTGAATCCTAGTTCTCCACAAATTCGATGTACTTCCTTATTGGATATACCTGGTACCCCAGGAGACATCGTTTCTACTCCAAACGCAGCAATACCTTGTGCTCCTAACCAGCGTGCAGCATCTGTCGTGACGCCCGGCCCTTTATCCCAATTTGGTCCTCCAAAAGTTTTTCTATAATGATCCGTATGAAGCAGTACAGTATCTCCTGGACTTATTTCCAATCCGGCCTTTTTACAAGCCGACATTATTTCCTGCTGATCAATGAGCTCCTCAAGTCCTTTGTAAGAAAAATCCAAGCAAATCCCGGAGGTGTAAAACATGGAAAGCGGCATGGTGTCAATGGATTGCCCTTGGTACTCTGATCCCATATGGTTAAGAGCATCTACGTGGGTGCCGGTGTGCTCCCCTAGCTCCAATTTATATACACTAGGTGTTGTGGATGAAGGGTTTTTTATTCCCTCCCATTGTTCATGAGTAGTGTGAACAGTCATTTTAACTGCAGGCAAGCCTTTATAAACGGGCATTCCTGCAAAAATTTCCTGGCTTAAATCGATTATCTCAGGCATAGCAATGAATCAGAAATCGCTAATTACTGGTCGTTGTGCTATTAAGTAGTGCTTCGTAATAATCATGGGATAGAAGAATTGCCATTTAAGATAACAAATGACCTGAGCATAACCAATCTTCTAATTACCGTTTTCCTTTTTTGGAAAATCTACGGTCTTTTCCGGAGCCCGTGTTTTTCTTTCGACTGGAAAAGAATTCTTGCTTGCGACGTTGTTTTTCTTTTTCGAACTCTTTCTTCTCTTGATCACTCATAGGACGTTCCGTTTGAGGAAATGGGTTGTCATCCATACGGGTAATCCTTTTTTTGATTAGTTTTTCAATGTCCTTAACATACGCGTTTTCCTCGGGCTCACAGAGTGAAATAGCCACACCTTCTTCTCCAGCTCTACCGGAACGTCCAATGCGGTGTACATAGGTTTCTGCTACATTGGGTATGTCATAGTTGATCACATACCTTAGTTTATCAATATCAATACCCCTTGCTGCTATATCTGTGGCTACCAACACCCGCACTTCACCTTCTTTGAATTGTTTGAGTGCTTTTTGTCGTTGATTCTGCGCTTTGTCTCCATGGATAGCTGCAGCATTTATGCCTTGTTTCAGGAGGATTTTCGAAATTTTATTAGCCCCGTGTTTGGTGCGGGAAAAGAGCAGTACTTGATCAATTGCAGGGTCTTCCAAGATATGCAATAAAAGATCTTTCTTAGCAGCCCTATTGGTGTAGTAAAGATATTGTTGGATGGTTTCCGCGGTGGAGGAGACTGGGTTGACCTTCACCTTTACAGGATTATTCAAAATCTTCCGAGAGAGCTCGATAATGTTATTCGGCATGGTAGCAGAGAAGAACAGTGACTGTCTAGGGGTAGGAAGCTTGGCTAAAATTTTGCGTATATCATGGATAAATCCCATGTCTAACATGCGGTCGGCCTCGTCCAAAACGATATAGCTAATTTCCTTTAGGCTAACATGACCTTGGTTCATCAAATCAAGTAACCTGCCGGGGGTGGCTACCAATACATCTACACCTCTACGTAGTGCATCGGTCTGGGCTTTTTGACTCACACCTCCAAAGATTACCGTATTCCTAATGCCTGTATATCTCCCGTAGGTACTAAAACTTTCTGCAATTTGAATGGCCAATTCACGGGTAGGAGTAATGATTAATGCTTGTATGCTTCTTCTGCCGTTAGTATTCCGGTCTCGAACCAAATGCTGCAGGATGGGAATGGCAAAAGCGGCGGTTTTTCCGGTACCGGTTTGGGCACTACCTAGTACATCTTTATTTTGTAGTATATGAGGAATGGCTTGTTCCTGGATGGATGTAGGTTCACTGTAATTCTCTTCTTTTAAAGCTTTGAGAATTGGTTCTATTAACTTCAGATCTTCAAATTGCATGCAACACGAGTTAGCTCCCTTTTAGGTCCAATTATTGAGGGAATTCAAATTGGGTGATTATTTTGAACAAAGGGTCAAAGGTAGTATAAAAATGGATATAAGTAGTGTAATCCTTAAGATGCTAGGGTATTACTGATCGTTGATTTCTAAGGAGCCGGGCAAATGACTTACTTCATTTAGTCACATTCACTTGTTATTGCCAGGGCACAGCGCCAGCATTTCTGATATGCTGTTGCAACTGAAAACGTAGGTTAGCATACTTTTTATCCTCAGTTGAAGACAGAGGACTCTTTTCATAAGGGTCTTCGGCGAGGTTAAAGTACTCGACGGGTTCGAATGGCGTGTTTTGTAAAATCTTAAAGTCCCCGGAACGCGCTGCGTAGTAAGCCTGACCTCCATAGTGTCCCCCTTCGCGACGTACCCAGTAAACAAAACGATTGTTGGTGGCCTGGTCTTGTCCTAAAAGTGTCGGCAGCAAACTGATTCCATCGACACTGGAGTTTGCAGAAGTTTCTGCAATTTCACAAAACGTGGGAAACAAATCCATAAGCATACCAAAGTTGTCACTACTACTACCAGGAGTTATCTTGTTTTTCCATACTGCAAAAGCGGGCACCTTGATGCCACCCTCGTACATATCTTGTTTTCCACCTCTTAATTTGCCATTGCTTTGGGCAAATCGTAGGGCGCCGCCATTGTCGGACGTGAAAACTACCAAAGTGTTTTCAATCAAGCCAGTTGCCTCTAAACTTGCCATTACTTTGCCAATGGAATAGTCCAAATGCTCAATAAAAGCTACGTTCTTGGCCCGTTTTTCAGAAAGATGAGGTGCTCGTTTTTGTACTTTTTCTAACCACATCTCCGGTGGTTGAATAGGAAAGTGTGGCGCGTTATAGGCCAGATAAAGAAAGAAGGGTTGGGGGTCTCCATGACGGGTCTTTAAGTAATCAATAGACCAATCTGTAAACAAATCAGTGGCATGGCCTTGCGGGTTGATTTCTTGATCGTTTTCTCGCATCCAGTTGATCCCACCTCGTAAATGGGTCCAGTAATCATCCATCATATCACCTAAAAACCCCTTGAAGTAGTCAAATCCTAGGTGATTTGGGGCAGTGGCGGATTTCAAACCTAAATGCCATTTTCCGATTATTGCCGTATGGTACCCTTTGGCTTTTAGTTCCTGCGGAATAAGAACCGTGTTTGGAGCTAACCGTCCCCAATTGTTTTGAAGGTTCTGACGAATAACACCAGGCACACCTACTAGATCTGGGTATTTGCCAGAGAGTAAGGCCGCCCGGCTGGGAGAACATACCGTGGAATTGGCGTAAAAGTTAGTTAAAGTGATTCCCTTGGTGGCCAGTGCGTCAATATTTGGTGTGTTCATATCAGTGGCTCCCATGACAGATAAATCGCCATAACCTAAATCATCAACTAGTATGCATAGGATGTTGGTAGGTTTGGTTTGACCCTGACTTTTCGTGAGACTTAGCCCCATCAGAAGTGCAACCAGGGTCACCAGTACCCGGTAAGAGGTAGTTGTGTAGGATTTATTCTCTAGGTATTCTTTCATATATTCCCAAATTAGGTATACATTCGCAGCCTTAAAATACAAAGTACCAATACATTTAACAGTGCCCATCTCATGATTTACCCACAGTCCCTGCAACTATATTAATCTGCATCGGGTAGCATCGTTCACATTACTTTGAGATAAGTTGCATAGCTGCCAGTGGCACCTGGTACCCTCGTTCATTATGAAAAAATACTTAAACATTTTCGATTTCAAACAAAAAGTGAACTATAAAACGGAGGTTTTATCTGGACTAACGGTAGCTCTAGCGTTGGTGCCGGAGGCTGTTGCGTTTGCATTGATCGCTGGATTGTCTCCCTTAACAGGACTTTATGCCGCTTTTGTTATGGGATTGGTCACTTCTATACTGGGAGGTAGACCGGGTATGATCTCAGGAGCTACCGGCGCAGTAGCCGTGGTGATCATTGCCCTGGTAAAATCCCATGGTGTTGAATATATATTTGCCACTGTGGTATTGGCGGGTATTATTCAAGTGTTAGCGGGTGTTTTTAGATTAGGTAAACTGATGCGACTGGTACCGCATCCCGTAATTTTTGGTTTTGTAAACGGCTTGGCAATTATCATATTCTTATCTCAACTGGATCAATTCAAAGATAATTCAGGAGCCTGGTTAACTGGATCACCTTTATACATCTTAGTAGGTTTGGTACTGTTGACTATGTTTATTATTTGGGGGCTACCAAAGGTTAGTAAAGCTATTCCAGCTTCACTAGTT
>JAJCYK010000225.1 GCA_029262935.1 Cytophagales bacterium
TGGTCAAGGTAAAAAGGCGGTTGTAAAGGCCATAGAACATTAAGGTTACCTGCAAATCGACGCGATTTCCGTAATTCAAAGGGCGCATCATCATACCTTGTGGAGCAGGATCTCCCGGTATAAGCCTCAACAATTATTAAATCTATTGGCCAAGGACAATATGCTCTTTGAATATTGGAGCCATGCCGCATCATTTTTACCCATGCGCCAGTTTCGCTATGCTTTACCCGTCATGCACGCTATAAGTGCAAAAGGCAAACATTGGTATGAGGTAGATGAAGAATTGAAAGCTGCGGTACTTCAAACTATTACTGCAGAAGGTCCTAAGTATGCCAGGGATTTTGAAACTCCCACATTATCAACAGGAGTTATGTGGAATTGGAAACCAGCCAAGAAAGCGCTCCATGAATTGTTTATGGAAGGCAAACTTACCGTAATATCTAGAGAAGGGTTTCAAAGGTTGTATGATTTACCACAGCGATTTGTCCCTACCTACGTGGATACCTCTTTACCAAGTTATGACGAGTATTTATGGTTTTGTATCAAGGGTGCTATAAAAGCCCACGGTCTGTGTACCATTCCAGAAATACGTTACCAAAAATTATTCTCCGCCCGTGAGTTGGAGCAAGTGATAAATGAAAAAATAGAAGAAAAGGAATTGGTTCGAGTAAGGGTCGGTGGTTCCAAAAGCATTTACCTTTCCCAACCAACTGTTTTGTCGGGCTTACCCCCGAGATACAGCCGACAAATTCATCTCCTGTCTCCATTCGACAATGCCGTTATTCAAAGGAAAAGAGTCAAGGAACTATTTGGTTTTGAGTACCAAACCGAAATCTACTATCCGGCTCAAAAAAGAGTCTACGGATATTTCAGCATGCCAATTTTATATGGCACTGAATTCATTGGTCGCATGGATCCTAAAGCACACCGTGATAAGCACCTACTGGAAATTAAGAACATAGTCTTTGAACCTTCAGTGAAAATTACGGATGCCCTAGTAGGAAAGTTAAAGGCTAAAATTAAAGCTTTTACTATATTTAATGATTGCAATAACTTTCTTGTTAAGAATTCGGAACCTTCTTTTTTACATAAAGTACTTAATGAGCCTTAATTTCCCTTTAAGGACCAGGAATACTATATTTGGACAAAATATCTCCTACATACAGGCGTTATAAACTGAATTTACTGCTTATGAATTTTTTAAAATCTACTTTTCTGTTATTGGTTCCGATCCTCTTTTTAGCTGCTTGTAACAAAAACAGCAGCAGCTTATCTACAGATGCAGTAGATTCGTTGAAGCTCACATACCAGCAAATAACCGTGGATGTGGAGCAAGCCTGGGTGGACATGATCATGGACGATGATGGAAAGCTGGAGAACATGCGTAGAATCTTGCAGGAGGTTGGCTATAGTGATAGCTACAATCGATTAAAATTCGACTCGCTCAATAAAGAAGTAGACGCTTTAGCTCAATTGCGCTATGATCAAGAGTCCATGTCAGATTCTGATTTAATTACTCTTTATGACGAACGTACAGGAACAACCTTAGGCAAATTGATGACATTTACTACGTCTCTGCCTCAATTTGAACAGTATCCTTTAATGGGCACCTTACTACAAGAGATCTTTGAAGCCGATGACCGGGTTTTACGCTATCGTATCCAGTATGACAATGCGGCTAAAAGTTACAATCAGTTTATAACGGACCACGAGAGTAATTTAGGGCTTTTAACTAGTCAAGAAATCCACCACGCCAAGGCCTTATTCGAACTGCCGGAATAACATTATTCTTGCGATCCTGAAGGTTGGGTTTTAGATACTAAACGCGAAAGAGAATAGCGTGCTAAAACCAAGCTAATCATGGTTAACACCGCGCCAAGTAAAAACGGTGCACCCGGGAAATAAGTAATGGCAGGTTGTGTATAATAAGCAAATAACCCAGTCATTATAGGTGGCCCGATTATGGAAGTGACACTAATCATACTGGTAAGTCCTCCTTGTAGTTCCCCTTGGGCATTCTCCGGTACTTGGCTAGTTATAATGCCTTGTATACTTGGACCAGCCAGCCCCCCAAGTGCATAGGGTACCATAAATGCAAACATCATCCATCCTTCAGAGGCATAGGCAAAAAGCACAAACCCTATCGCATATAAGGAAAGGCCCACATACACTGCATTTTTTTCGCCCATTTTAGGCACCAAAACTCTAATAAGCAAGCCTTGAACCAAGGCTACCATAAATCCTACAAAAGCCAAACTATAACCCACCCAATCCGTACTCCAATCAAACTTCTCTATGGTATAATAAGCCCACGTGCTTTGGGTGGCATGTGCCGCTAAGTATACAAAAACCAAAGCCGACACCAATCCAATGATCATGGGGTATTTTTTAAATTGCATCAAGGACCCTACCGGATTAGCCCGTTTCCATTCAAAGGCCCGACGTTTTTCTTTCGGTAATGATTCAGGCAAAATGAAATAACCGTAAAGCCAATTCAAAAGAGTGAGCCCTGCTGCTACCATAAATGGGACCCTTGACCCAAATTGTCCCAGAACACCACCTATAGCGGGACCGATAATAAACCCCAATCCAAAAGCCGCCCCAATTAGCCCAAAGTTCTGTGCTCGTTTTTCCGGAGTGCTGATATCTGCAATATAAGCAGCTGCTGTGGTCATACTAGAGCCGAAAAGTCCAGCTATAATACGTCCAATAAAGAACCAAAAGATCGATCCGGCAAAGGCCAGAAATAGATAGTCAATTCCAAAACCAAACAAAGATCCTAGCAATATCGGGCGACGGCCATAACGGTCACTTAGCCCTCCCAATATGGGCGCACATACCAGCTGCATAACGGCATAGGAAGACATGAGCCATCCGCCATACACAGCTGCTTCGCTAATGGTACCCCCGATTAATTCCGCAATCAAGTCAGGTAGTACCGGAATGATGATACCTAGTCCGGTGACATCAATAAGTAACGTGAAGAATATAAAACCTAAGGCGGCGGGTTTCTTTGCCATGGCAAAATTTTGGGGAAGATAGATGGATTTTTTCTATTATCATTGTAATCCAACTGCTTTTGAATTTCACTCAGAGCTAATATTGTTGGAGAGTCTGTTATGTTGTAAATTAGTTGGAAAATCTCTTATCTATGAAATTGAATATTATACTGTTCACTCTGGTAGTTTTGGGCTTAAACCTTAGAGCACAAGACAGCACGGTGGTGAAAGCTGATAGCTTGATACTCCTCGCGGATACTACTGCTATCTCTGCAGATACTACTGCTATCATCGAACCTAGTGAGCAAACCAAATTGGAAATAAAAGTTGCTGAGCTTCAGCAAAAGGTGAAAGAAGCCATGGAGGCTCGTGAAGTATTAAGAAAGGAAGCAGACGCCTCCACGGAACCTGAAGCCTATAGTAAAGTAGCGACTGCCTCAATCAAAATTACTAAGCTTCAACAAAAACTATACTACGCTCAGCAAAAGCTTAATGCAGCAGATAAAAGGGATTTAAAAAAGCAAAAAAAGCTAGAAACTAAGAGAAAGGAGCCATCTAATTGATAGTCAATCAATTATATGTTTATACTTTGGCCACCATATCCACATTTAACTAGAACAATATGAAAAATGCACTTTTTAGTTTGGCTATGATCTTTATGATGGCTGCCTGTACACCTCCCGAAGCTCCGGAGGATCCCATGATAGCGGTCCATGAAGCAAACACTCAAACCGTTTATGATTACATCGCCGCCATGACCACTGGTGATGTTAACGCGGCTGCCTCTTTTCTAACTGACGATTACTATTATTACGGGCCCAACATTGCTGACTCTGCGAGCAAAGTAGATCATCTATCCAGGTGGAAGGGCAACTTGGATAGCCTATTTACAAAAGTTACCTACAGCCGGATTGCCACTATTACTCAATCTTATGAAGAGGGGCGCTTGCAAGGCGATTGGGTGGCCGATTGGTCAGTGATGTCCATTGACTATCAAAACGCTCCCTCGGTATCTTTCAACTTTCATGCAGTATACCGTGTAGAAGAAGGGAAGATCACCCGGTCCACCTCTTTTTTCAACCAGGCCGATATTTTAACCCAACAGGGTTGGCAAATGACACCGCCACCCAGTGAAGACGCCGAATGACCTTAGTCAACTCCAAGAAAGGCACTACCATTAGGTTTGCCTTTTTTTATTTATAATGAGGCCAGTTCCATTTTAACGAATTGCATCAGCTCCTTGATATATTCCTGACTAAAATCAAACCTAATGTTTGCCGCGGCATATATTTCCGGTATGGAGCGTTTGTATCCCAGTTTCAGGGCGTTAAGATATCCTGCTAGTCCTTTTTTCGGGTCTTCCTTGTAGTTTTTCCAGACTGCTACTGCCCCCAATTGCGCCATACCGTATTCAATATAATAAAAGGGAACTTCGTACAAGTGAAGCTGCTTCTGCCATAAGTAGTCCTTATTTACCTGTAAGCCGCTCCAATCGGTAACGGAGTCTGCGAAGGTACTGAAAATAGCATTCCAATGAGCTTTGCGCGATGCTTCGTGGTGGTGGGGATTTTCATAGATCCAATGTTGAAACTTATCAATTGTGGCGACCCAAGGCAGTGTTTCAATGATTTGCTCCAGGTGCTCTCGTTTAGCTCTTTTTAGGTCTTCAGGCTGGTCAAAATAAATATCCCAGTGATCCATGGAGATTAATTCCATGGACATTGAAGCTAATTCCGCTACCTCGGAAGGGGTGCTTTTAAAATCAGCCAACTCCAAGTCCCTGGTCACAAAAGAGTGGATGGCATGCCCACCCTCGTGTAAAATTGTCACTAGGTCTCTTAAGGTACTGGTGGCATTCATAAATATGAATGGAACGCCTATTTCTGCTAATGGATAATTATACCCACCCGGTGCTTTACCTTTCCGACTTTCCAGATCCAAATGATCCATGTTTCGCATAATAGTTAAGCATTGACCCAAGAACGGATCCAG
>JAJCYK010000226.1 GCA_029262935.1 Cytophagales bacterium
TTTTTGGAGCAATTTTGGAGCTGCTATTAAATCCCCTGATGTTCGTTTTTTCAGTCTCATTCATATGGCAGCCATGTTACTGGCTGTCACTGTAATTACCATAGGTTCCGCCAAAGCAAAGCGGGCAACTAAGGATATTGAAAAATTCAAAACGGTACTGATCTGGTTTTCCATAGCACTTTTAATTATTTTGGCAGCAATACCTTGGCCCTTTTCTCCATTAGCGGTCAGACCTTATTTTAGATGAATATGAAAGCACTATTACAATCCAGGATTGGGCGGTTACGCATATTGGGGTTTCTGGAAGGGATCACTCTTATATTTTTAGTATTCGTAGCTGTGCCTATGAAATATGGTTTCGACAATCCTTGGGGTTCTAAAATTGTAGGCCCAATACATGGAGCGTTATTCCTCCTTTTTGTTTTTAACGCCATAAGCCTAGGAGTAGAGAAGGGTTGGAAGTTTTGGAAAACCGCAAGTACCATTTTCATTGCCAGTTTCATCCCTTTTGGCAGCTTTTATATTGACAAGACGGTCCTTAGTAAAATAGTCGATTAACAACATTCCATGGCCAGCGTTGAGCTGGTACTTGATATTAAACAAACCAGGGAGAACCGTCCCTATTCATTATTAAAGAAGTGCAGCCCCTTCTTCTCTGTAGCAGTACCCCAGATTTTAATATTATCTATCATGCCCGTATCATCAAAAGATCCGAAACCAATATAACCCTCAACAAAGTGAGTGTCCTTTGCTTCCATTATTGGTTGGTTCATATCATTGAAATATACTAAGATAGTACCCGTTTCCACATCACGTTCCAGCCGTACTTTGTTCCAACCTGATCCCCAATCAATGCCTTCCGTAGTCTTAATTCCAATGGGCCGTCTTGGTTCATCGTTTACTATAAAAATATTATGCGCGTTTTGGTCAGCTTTGGTGGCAATATGAACATAGTAAAAATTAGTAGGGTCTTTCATACCAAAAAACAAACACATGTCTCGATGGCCATACTCCCTGCCGGTTTGTTTAAGATCGACTTCCAAGACAAAGCTGCCTGCTGTCACTGATTTTAAAAGAGCGATATTAAAGGGCGAACGTACCCGGGCCTCATAATTGCTTTTTCCAAACAACTCTAGGCTTTGGTTATCCAAAGTATCTGACCACCTCCACGCTTCTTGGTCCGTATACTGAAAATCCTCCAAGCTGCTGGCCTGTGAGAAACTATTTTCATATAAAACCTTGCCGCTTTGACCGTATGAGCAGTGAGTATTAAATGTTATTAATAACACCAAATAGTAGCCTGGGGCTATAAGTGAAGGACGCATGTTATTGAACATAGAGTAGTTAAGAATCAAATTGCATATTTTATTCCAAAGTATAAAACGGTAATAAGCTTTTAGCTGGTTATATATATATATATCAAGATTTAAGATAGTGAGCCTGGCAGATGACTTTAAAAAGGGTTTTCTTTGCAGCATGATCTACCTCTCAGCAGAAGACCTTGGCAAACAATATCCTGACAAGCTTCTTTTTGAAAATCTAAAGTTTAGTTTATTGAAAGGTCATAAAGTTGGCCTGATTGCAGAGAATGGGGCAGGAAAATCAAGTTTATTAAAAATCCTGGCGGGTAAGGAAGCACCCGATCAAGGGGCTGTTCACCTAGGTAATGGGCTTAAACTAGGTTACTTGGAGCAAGAGCCTCAATTAGATAATAATCTTACCATCAATACTCTTATTGAATCCTCACATACCGATTTGTTGCAGGTAATTCGTAATTATGAAACTACATTGAAGGCCCAAAGCGATAATTATTCGGAGCAAAACCAAAGAGCTTTTGAATTGGCCTCCTCCCAGATGGACGTAGCCAACGCCTGGGATTACCAAAGAAAATTAGAACAATTACTTACCAAGTTCAACGTCACCGACCTTGATCAATCAATTGGTTCCATGTCCGGTGGAGAAAAGAAGAGGTTAGCTATGGCCTTGGTGCTTTTGGATGACCCTGATTTGTTAATCCTGGATGAGCCAACCAATCACCTGGATGTAGAAATGATTGAGTGGCTAGAGAAGCAATTGTCCCAATCGCACATCACTTTGCTCATGGTAACTCATGATCGTTACTTTCTGGATCGCATTTGCAATCACATTTTGGAAATGAATCAGGGAAAAATGTATCATCACCAAGGCAATTACGCCTATTACCTGGAAAAACGAGCCGAAAGAGAAATCGTAATGCAAACGGAGATTGATAAGGCCGGCAAGTTGATGAAAAAGGAATTGGAATGGATGAGACGTAGCCCCAAAGCACGTACCACCAAATCCAAATCCCGTATCGATGCCTTTCATGCCACCAAAGAAAAGGCCAGTATTAAAACCGCTAAAGAAGAGTTGCGACTAGAGGTAAAAATGTCGCGGGTGGGTGGAAAAATTTTGGAGATGAAAGCAGTATCCAAGCGCTACGGGGACCAATTACTTCTCGATAAATTTTCCCATACCTTTAAAAAAGGTGGACGTATTGGAATTGTAGGTAAGAATGGTGTCGGTAAAAGTACCTTTCTTAATATTGCCAGCGGGCTGGAAAGTGCAGACAGCGGAGATGTAATTTCTGGCAGTACTACGGTATTCGGGTATTATTCCCAAAAAGGACTAGTATTAAAGGAAGACAAACGCATTTTAGAGGTTTTAACGGATATCGCAGAAGTAATAACTTTAGGAAATGGCAGCCAATTAACTGCTTCCCAATTTTTAGGTCATTTCCTATTCCCACCTAAGATGCAACGCACGTACTATTCTAAATTAAGCGGAGGAGAAAAGAGAAGGTTGTATTTACTTACGGTGCTTATC
>JAJCYK010000227.1 GCA_029262935.1 Cytophagales bacterium
TGCCACCGAATCTTTTCCTTACATAGGTTAATATGGACGCAATCGCCAGGTCTTCCAGATGACGGTTTGGCGGCATTAAATCATTGTAAGTCCTGCCATTTACTTCAATTTCTCCCTGTAATCCGTTCAGTACCACATTGATCAAGCGGGTTTCATCACCACTTACCCAATCAGAACCGACCAACGGAGGGAATCGATTATTATCCCCCTGACCGTTTCTTTCATGGCAAGCTGCGCAATACGTAGTATATAAGATTCTTCCACTCAATTGATCACCTTGCTGCATGTGATCAAGATCCGGGTCCGGGTCTTTAATATAATTCTTGGATTTTCTTGTTTCCATGAAGGCTAATTCCGCTTCCCCAAATTTTTCTTTATCCCCCTTATACATCACGCGCCAAATTTTTCCCTGGTTTGATTCGCTTATATATATGGAGCCGTCCGGACCTGTAGACAAGCCCATGGGTCTGTAAACTGCATCGCTTGTATTGATCACTGTGTCTATACCTGTAAAACCATCAGCAAAAACTTCCCATTTTCCAGTAGATTTCCCCTCATCATCAAATGGAGCAAAACATACTATGTACCCGGATTGTGGGTACGGGGGGCGATCCGTGGAGCCGTGAAATGCCACAAAGGCACCATTTTTATAGCGTTCAGGAAATTGATCTCCGTGATAAATCATCACATCCATGGGTGCCCAGTGACCAGGGAAGCCAATGACAGGGTCATCAAATTCACTGGCTCTTCCTACTGTATTCCCATCACCTCCATACCCAGGTTGTAATACATTTTTTTTCTGTATTTGATCATAGTAAGCATAAGGCCACCCGTAGTTTGATCCTTCGGTCACTTTCATGAGTGTCTCTGATGGAAGGACAGCGGCTTGCCAGGAACTATAGCGATCAGGAAACATGGTGTGGAAATTATCTATTCCGTTCCCTACAGCATATAAACTTTCATCATTCGGATTCCATTCCATACCCACCACGCTTCTTATGCCGGTAGCGAATTTATAACCGTCTGCTTGAATCAGTCCGATTTTGTTGGCATCAAACCTCCATATTCCTGCTTGAGTTTCAAGTTCCGGACAGGGATCCAGCCCCTTACCACCCGGAATTCCAACCGGACCGTACAATGACATATCCTGACAGGCATCAGACGGGGAACCGAAAGGAACATACATATATCCTTTATTATCAAAAGCCACAGGCTTTGTAGCATGCCAGTTCTTCTCCAGGTTTTCTTCCATATCAGTGAATACCACCTCTGTCTCACTTGTCGGGACTAATTCTCCAGCCTTTAGTTTATTTCTATAAATCATTTTCTTAGTACTGGTGTAGAGATATCCGTTATGGATAGTGACACCAGTAGCCGAACGGCCTTTATCGAGGTAATCACCAAAGTGGGCTATGCTATCAGCTTTACCATCATTATTAACATCCCGCAGGGCAATCGTGCCTTTTCCATCTTTTGAGTTACTTAATTGCACATAGATATCCCCGTTGTCGTTTACTGCGATATGTCGGGTGCGTCCTATACTATCAACCACTACCAGGGCTTCAAATTGGTCTGGGAGGAAAAGCCCTCCATTGTCCAGATCGCTCATCGGAAGGCTGATGTCGGAACTGCACCCACATAAAACCGAAATGAGTAATGGAGTTAATAATGATTTAGTAAAGTTTGATATCCAATTTCTGGAGCCGTATTTCATGCTAGATTTATTATTGGTGGCACATAGGGTGGTATTGGTGTCTGGATTTTATCTCTAAAATGACAAAAAGGCATATCCTTTTAGCTGATAAGTGGTTACGGTAGTTAACATGGACGTAGCAATATCAACCTCGGCAAGCACTTGACTAGGGCCTACCTTACTTGCAAGCAAAGACTGTCCACAAACAGTAAGTTTTACCCCGGCAGCTTTCAAACTCTTTATCAGCTCAACATTTGGGTTGTCAACATTATATCGAGCTGAATAGTGTTCGTTTCTCATGACTACGTCGTTGGCACTACCGTGAATGGCCAGCACCACATCCATCTTCTGAGTTGCTCCACCGATAGCATGTAGGTTTATCATCCGTGCCACATTATTTAACGCCGGATTTAGTTTGTCCGCAGATTCGGATCCTGAATACAAATCAATAACTACTTTATATTTCAGCTGGGAACTCGGGCGCATGGTAGCTTCCGGAATGGAGTAGATTCCACCGAAAGTTTCAATCACCGGATTAACCTTATCCTGTGCCCAGGTCAGAGATAGGGATCCCATTAATATATTCAAAAGTAAAATAGTTGTTTTTGACATTTCGTATGGTTGTCAGTTCCTCTTCCTTTAAAATACGTATTAATTTGATATTCCTTTCTGTCAAATGTCATATGCACTTCTTATCACTTAATTACTACGCTCTTATTCTCTACGTATGCAAATGCATCCCATTTCTTCAACCTATTGGGCTCGCATGATATTAATAATACCAGTAAAACTCATGATGCTCATAATTATGGAAAAGATCAAAATTCCGATGAGCCCGATATTGATAGACGAAGAATATTTATGAGCTTTCATTAAAGAAGATTTATTGCCTAATATAAGAATACAACTTACGGTAACTGGCAGCAACAGGGCACCAAAAGCTTGTGAAATAATCATTACTACAATCGGCTTTGCATTGAATATGGGAACGATCAAACCAAGTAAAGAAATGAAAAACACGAATATCCTGTAATCCAGTCTCTTCATATCCGGTGCTCTTTGATGGTAATCATCCAGCAACCAGGGCAACAAAGCTACGTTGGGAAATTGAGAAGAAATCCCTGCTGCAATCAAGCCAACAGCAAAAATAGTAACTGCAAATTGCCCGGCAACAGGCTCCAATAAAGTAATCAATTCAGATACGTGCTCTAAGGTAACTCCTTGAGTATGTAGTGTTCCAGCTGCTGCTGCCATTATTGAAGCGCTTACAATAAACATCAGAAATCCGGAAAACAGCGCGTCCTTTTGTTGTACCTTCAAATCATCCATGGTCCAGTTGGCTTCCTTTACCAATGTCGTTCTAAGTATAAATAAGCCGGAGAAAACTGTAGTACCAACCATTGATGCAGTGACCAGGAAAGCATTTTTGTCAGCACCCGCATCCGGCATTTTAGGTATCATCCCTTTAGCCAGTTCAAGGGCCGGTGGGGCAAGCATGGCAAAATTTATCAAAAAACAAATGGCCATTATACCGACTATAATGGCCAGTATTTGCTCAAAGAGCTTAGTATTCCCCAGCAAAAAGATGATGTACACCAAGATCACAAAAAAGCTCGCAAAATAAATTGGAGCGATACCTCCCTGTACCAAATATTTCGACCACTCAAAACAAACATCCGATACGATCCCCATTACACCTATGACACTTCCGCAGACGTTCACCGTAAGGCTAATCAAAAAAAACAGGGCTACTCCCGGATGAATATGCTTTCTTATGGAAGAAAGGGCCGTTTCTTTGGACACAATGGTAAACTTTCCAAACAGGTTAAGTAAGAAAAATGTGATAAGACAGGACAAAAATACAGTCCAAAGCAGCGACATGCCATAGTCTGCACCTGCTTTGGCCATAGCCGTAACACTACCTGTTCCTATGGTAAATCCGAATAAAAAAATACCCGGTAGAAACGATTTTAGAACTTGTTTGATTTTCAACGTAAACATCTAATTCACCATTTTTCAGGGACAATGATATTTAGTTACCACGGCGTATGGGCGCCATTTACACAAAGGGTTTGGCCTGAAACAAAAGCAGATTCTTCACTGGCAAAATAGAGCACAGCATCGGCCACATCTTTTGGCACTCCCCAACGACCTGCCGGAATACCGGCTAAATAAGCATCTTTCATCGCTTGGGGATCGTTTTCATGTCGCTCTACGGGAATCCATCCGGGATTCACAATGTTGACGGTGATTCCAAAAGGTGCGAGTTCCTTAGCCATGCTTCGGGTCCATCCAATCTGGCCTCCCTTGGCTGCTACATAGGCACTAAAATTGGGCACACCCGTCTGAAAGACTTCGGAGCCAATATTGATGATGCGGCCCCATTTACTTTGTTTCATTCCACCTAATACAGCTTTGGTCAAAAGAAAGGGGCTTTTGATAAAGAAGTCGATCATCTTTTGGTAGAAATCCCAGTCATAATCTTCAATGGGTTTTTGTGGCTGATCCGGAGTGGCATTCACGGTGAGAATATCAACTGCCCCTAGTTTTTCCTCAACTTCGGAGATCATAGATTGGATTTGTCCGGCGTCAGTAACATCAGCCCGCACTACAATCCCTTGGCAGCCTGCCCCCCTGAATTCAGCGAAAGTGGCTTCCGCCTTTTCCCAGTTGTGAGCATAATTGAGGCAGACTTTTGCTCCGGCTTTTCCTAAAGCAAAAGCAATTTGTTTACCCAGGCCCGTACTACTGCCGGTGACCAGAGCAACATGACCTTTTAATGAGAAAGACATAGCTATTATTTATTTACCGAAAGAGGTATATAATAATACAAAAATTATCATTGGTATTTCTGACCAATCATTTCAATGGCTTGCCATTTACTGGCGTTCCGTTGGTGGTAAGCACTTGAAAATGATGTACCCCATGTTCTCCCGAATAGCTCCAAACAATGTCTTTTTCGGGTGTAACTTCAAACAATTTGATCCCTTCTTTTGCACCATAACTAGCAATCACAGAATTGCCGTAGGGCAGGCGCTGA
>JAJCYK010000228.1 GCA_029262935.1 Cytophagales bacterium
AGAAACCCCTATTGATGATGCCGCGGCCTATGAATTGGCCAGGAGAAGTCGAGGTACACCTAGAATTGCCAATAATCTCTTACGTCGAACCCGGGATTTTGCCCAAATAAAAGGTACAGGAAAAATTACCCAAGCCATAACAGAAATGGCCTTAGAAGCTTTGGACGTAGATGATAATGGATTAGATGAGATGGACAACCGCATCTTGTCTACGATAATCGACAAATTTAAAGGCGGCCCGGTAGGAATTTCCACCATCGCCACCGCATGTAGCGAAGAGGCCGAAACCATTGAAGAAGTTTATGAGCCTTTTCTTATAAAAGAAGGTTATATCAAAAGAACCTCTAGGGGGCGAGAAGCTACCGAGCTGGCCTATAAGCATCTCGGAGCTATTCCTCCAGGAAAAACCGGCAGTTTGTTTGACTAATCCTGATGGCGATCTTGTAGCACAGAAACAACCTCTTCTAGCGGTACTTCCCGAGATTCCAAAAGCACCATCAAATGAAATAACAAATCAGCACTCTCCTCTTTGAGTCGGTTGTTGTTTTGGGTTATAGCCTCTATAACAACCTCCACTCCTTCCTCTCCTACTTTTTGGGCAATTTTATTAATACCATCAGCAAACAGGCTTGCTGTATAGGAGCCAGGAATTGGATGCTCCTTTCTAGCCTTTATTATCGCTTGCAACTTGCCTAAAAACCCCAAGGAAGACGCTTTGTCATCTGCAAAACAAGAAACTGTTCCCAGATGGCAAGTAGGTCCCAAAGGATTGGCTTTTACCAGTAAGGTATCTCCATCACAATCTATGGTCATGGAGACGAGTTCTAAATAGTTGCCAGAACGTTCTCCTTTGGTCCATAACCTTTGCTTGCTTCTACTAAAGAAAGTAACTTTTTGGGTTCTCACAGTCTCTTTGTGAGCCTCCTCATTCATGTATCCTAACATCAGTACTTGATGTGTTTGGCTGTCTTGGACGATTGCAGGTACTAACCCCTGACCTTTGTCAAAATTAATTTCCATAATCAAAGTCTCATAGGAATAGCCGCTTCCTGCAATTCCTTTTTTAAATCTAAAATTTCAATTTCTTTAAAATGAAAAATACTAGCAGCCAAAGCAGCATCGGCTTTCCCGTCAGTAAACACGCGCTTAAAATGATCGATGGTGCCGCCCCCGCCGGACGCAATTAGAGGTATCGTTAACTTTGTAGATAAGAGGGCGGTTAACTTATTTGCAAATCCAGCCTTAGTGCCATCGTGATCCATGGAAGTAAGCAATATTTCTCCTGCACCTCGGTCTTGTACCTCTTGAGCCCAGGCTATGGTTTCTAAATGTGTAGGTTTTCGCCCTCCATGGGTATGAACAATATGTTTGCCCTGTATTTTCCTAGAGTCTATGGCAATCACGATACACTGACTTCCAAAGGTTGCCGCCAAACGATTGATAAGTTGTGGGTCTTTCACTGCAGCACTGTTTATCGATACTTTATCTGCACCGGCATTCAATAAAGCTGAAACGTCATCTATACTGGATATTCCGCCCCCCACAGTAAATGGAATATTAATTTTTTGGGCTACTCTGGTGACAAGATCAACAAGAGTTTTCCGCTTTTCCACTGTTGCTGTAATATCCAGAAACACCAATTCGTCTGCACCTGTGGCACTATAGATGGCTGCTAATTCCACAGGATCACCTGCATCTCGTAGGTCAACAAAGTTCACACCCTTAACGGTTCGACCCTCTTTAATATCCAGGCAAGGTACAATCCTCTTAGTAAGCATCAGTTGAAATTTGTTAATTGTTGTAATGTTATACGACCCTCATAAAGCGCTTTCCCAATAATAGCTCCTTGCACCCCACTGTCTCGCAAAATGTGCAGATCCTGTATGGTAGTGACACCGCCACTGGCAATAACAAACAATTGCGGGAATCGGGTGACCATCTTTTGGTATAGGTCCACTGAAGGCCCTGCCAATAACCCGTCTTTATCTACATCGGTACAAATTACATACCGCACCTGTTTTTCTAAGTATCCCTCCAAAAAAACCCACAGATCCAGGTCAGTCTGCTCTTGCCAGCCACTTACAGCAAGTTTTTCTTTAATTACGTCGGCACCTAGTATGAGCTTCTCAGGCCCCACCAACAGTAACCACTCTGTAAACAGTTGTGGATTTTTTACCGCTATGCTCCCTCCAGTTACTTGTGCAGCCCCCGCATTCAATACATTAGTTAGGTCTTTTGACGACTGCACTCCACCTCCAAAATCTATTTTAAGATTGGTCTGCGAAGCCAAAGTTTCCAGTACCTTTAGATTAACCACCTTCTTGCTACGTGCCCCATCAAGGTCCACTAAATGTAAGCGCTTAATACCGGCATCTTCAAATTCTTTGGCAGCATCCAACGGACGGTCCCTGTAGATCTTTTTTCTGTTAAAGTCACCCTGAGTAAGACGTACGCATTTACCATCAATAATGTCTATGGCCGGTATTAAATCCATTTTACAACGCTAAAAAATTAGTAAGTATTTTTTGACCATCGGTACTGCTTTTTTCAGGATGAGCTTGTACCGCGTAGTAGTTATTCTTTTGCAAAGCTCCGGAAAAAGGCAGGATATAATCTGTAATCCCCACCGTATCTCCACCCAGCTCCGCATAGTAACTATGCACGTAGTACAAATAGGGGTCACTTAATCCTTGCGTTAAAGGCCCTTTATGTTCTTTCAAAGAATTCCATCCCATGTGAGGAATCTTGTAAGATTCTGGGGGTGTTGGAAAACGTTTCACCTTAAGATCAAATATGCCCAAACAAGGAGTATCCCCTTCCTCGCTATGTTCACACATGAGTTGCAACCCTATGCATATTCCCAAGAAAGGCTGTTCCAGGTGTTTCAATAGTTGATCCAACCGTTGAGCTCGTAAGTAAGCCATGGCGCTACTCGCCTCTCCTTGCCCCGGAAAAATTACTTTATCAGCAGCGCGGATCAAGTCATGATCATCAGTATGTATGGGTTCAACACCCAGTCGTTCCAAAGCGTAAATAACGGATTGGACATTACCAGCATTGTATTTGACGACTGCTACCTTCATTACAAAATACCTTTAGTGCTGGGCAGGTCATGATTGTTAACATCTTTGCGAATAGCCATTTTTATCGCCTTGGCAAAAGCTTTAAATATCGCCTCAATTTTATGATGCTCATTTTTACCTTCAGCTTTAATGTTAAGGTTGCATTTTGAAG
>JAJCYK010000229.1 GCA_029262935.1 Cytophagales bacterium
CTATAAGCCGGGTTCTGTATCTGTACTGCAAGCAATACGGATTCTTATCATTTATCTAGATCAGCCATTGCTGGCTGATTCCAACGACCTACCCATTATCCGTTTACAAAGTAAATTGAAGCGAGCAGCTCCATATTCCAAATGGAACCGGATAACTTATTTGGTCTTTCAACCCATAAGGTTTACCATGCCTTCGATGTCACCATCGAAGCGGTGAGCTCTTACCTCACCATTTCACCCTTACCACGACATGTCGTGGCGGTTTATTTTCTGTGGCACTATCTGTCCGTGAAGAAACTCACGGCCTTCCCGTTAGGAAGTACGGTGCTCTATGTTGCCCGGACTTTCCTCCTCGCTAAGCGAGGCGATAAGACGGCTTGCATATATTTAAGGTTATTAAAATTTTTGAATTCTATTAATGTACGTCAACTCCAGTTAATCGTTGTTCCCAATGATCAGCTACTTCCGCCACTTCCAACAGCATTTCCTTTAGTTCAACCTCAACCACATTGTGAGCGAAAGCTGAGGCTTCCACTTTTAGATAATCATCAACTATTGAAAACTTTGCATAGTTCAAGTGAGCATTTTCCGTTAAAAGTTCCACCAAATCTAGTGAATCTTTGTATTTGCATATCTTCGAACTGAGTTCTATCATTTGTTTTTGTAGCCCCAATGCTGCCTTCAGGCGTCCAATGATTGTTTGATACCTGCCCTGACTCAATGGTATTACAATTATAGATTTATGCTCATCATATTCAGAGAACTGTCCTCCAAGTTCTTTGGCATAACTTCTCATAAAACTTACCAAATCCATAACATTAAAATTAACTGGAATGTAAAATAATTAATAATTATGGTAACACCATACCGCAGGTTTTAAAATGCTAAGAGCTCTAAAACTTTAAAACATGAAAGCTCCAACCTTTGACCCGATTGTATTCTAAGGAGGGGGCTGGTAAATGCACCAGGTCTACTATATACAGCACAGTATTTACAAATTTGCTACGGCTATCTATATGACTTAGATCAAAGTCCAACGCCAAATAGTACTGCCTATAGGCATCAAATCCTTGTTGTTGATTTTCGCTATCCCTCGCAAATATTAAGTTGTCCGCGCCATACCCTATGGCAACATTTAACCATTTTGGAAAGGACGCTTTTTTTTGAAAAGAAAATAAATCAAAACTTAACCAATAGGTTTGCCCATTGTAATCCTTTAAGAACTCTTCATGTAACCCATTTCCCAGCACGTTAGGTCGATTATTTGCTAAGGAACTACGTGAGAAAGAGTATTTTGGTTTTATTCGTATTTCATCCCAGGCCACATATTGCCCATAAGAGAGCATCGCACCAGAGGTATTTGCAATCAAGTCACCCCAAGAAGCGCCATATTCTTCAGAAAACCCATCCAGGATTTCAATTGGTGTTAGCATGATCATGCCGACCACGCTACCCCAAAAGTAGGCCTTTTTGTCCTCTAAAGCAGCTTTTCTTAATAAATGAACACTAGTGTGACTAATATGAAAAGCGGAATAGAAATGTCCAATTTTATCCAGTTGCTTCCACTCTTTATTGTCATTGAAGAAATGAAACTCAGACCTTGGAAAGTCCGCATACCAAGCTTTGTTTAAGCCGTATAGTGCTGCCCCGTAAGTCGCAGTTGAAGCAATAACAAAGCGCTTTAGTTTTTTATTTTTCGTTTTATCCTGAGGTATCGAATCCGCAAAACTTCCCGTGGGAAAGGCTCCAGCAAAGATGATTGCGGCCACCAGAGAAATGAAATTATTCTTGATCACCGCCCTTAGAATTAGTCTCACTTTTGGTATTAAGCGAGACACTTTGCCGAGATTTTTTCTTTTTATCTTTGCTAAAAAGCTCGTTAAGTGTATTGAAACTTTGGGTATGGATCAGGCTAAATCCAGCAGATGTTGTGTATGCATCTTCCAAACCAGAGTTTAGTGAATTGTACGTGTTTCGATTGTACATTTTAGCACGGAACTTACCATCGGGAGAAAGTAAGTACTCCAGGGTCCAATCTCCAGCAATACTACTAAAATCGTTTTTGCTCTCTACAGTATTCGTAAAACCTCCCTCTCGGGTAATGCGTAACCTTCCGTCCAAGAACGTGTAGCTTAATCTTAATTGGAAAGTATTTAAGGCCTCTTCGTCCAATCCATTTAGATCTACATCTATTTCCAAATTCTCGTCCACTTGAGAGAACCAGTAGCTTAGTTGATTAGAGAGCAATTCACTGACACTACCACCCAAAGGATTTCCTGCTCCTAAGCTTAAATCGTCTGGGGAGGAGAATTGCCTCAATATAATTAGGCTAAAAACTTGTCGTTTAAGGGCCTGTTCGTCATTTTTAATTTCTTGAATCTTTCGAGCTAGCTCGGGATCTACAATTTGGTTGTCTTTCAAATAGATGTCAAAACCTATTTCAGGACTTAAAAGTTTACCTTGCAAGTCCAAAAGAACCACAGCAGGATACCTGCGGCTTACGGAAGCGGCATTTTCACCATCGTCTGCAAA
>JAJCYK010000230.1 GCA_029262935.1 Cytophagales bacterium
TAAGGGATGGCCAAATAATAGGCCTTAATCAGGCGTTGGTGAATCGGGTTGTCGGAGCTTAAAGTATCACTGGTAATTTCCGTGGTGTAGGTGGCCATTTCTTTCTTATTATTCAAGGGTAAAGTTAAATTAAAAATTAGAAGATAGTTCGTTGAACAAGGGTATTAATTGGGGCAAATTATTTAATATTAATGCATGACTGTTGGTTTTTTGGACCTTTTTAATTTAAAACGATTGCTGGGGTGCGCATTGGCGCTTATCGTTTTCTTTGTCCATGCGATATCAGGTCAACGAACTCCAGTTAACAGCGCGGACTTGTACAAAGCCAACGGTATTGCTGCATGCAAATTCAACAGCCATTTTATAAACGACTCGCTCTTTATTTATGCGGAACTCAGTTTTAAAAACCCGCCTAGTGACTCTTTAAAAGTTCAAGTTACTGTTATTGAAGTTGATCAAAATGAAATAACACAGGAGGTGTCGTTGTTCCATGCCCTGGAAAAAAGACCAAACGGAAATTATTTGTATAAGTGGGGTTACGGCGCCAATACCTACCCCGCTAAGTTAATAATAAAGGTATTTACCCAACCCCGGGCTTGGATCTTTGTGGAAAGCATTACCCCAGAGTTAAATCACCCAACTGGTGGCGTACTATTACAAGAGCCTGAGAAGCCCTACCCCCTTATGAAAACACATGGTCTGGTGGGTGACCGTATTCAGGTCAATGTTACCACTCCTAGAGATTCTGTCTATGCCTACTACTACTCACATGCCTTTGACCCTGCCAGACCCCCAATAAACCTGAAACTCAATAAAAAAAATAGCTCCTTAATGATAGACAGTGTGTTTGCTTGGCCAGTTGCTACTCCAATCAAGCTGAGTCAGCCAGGCTTGTATTTCATCCAAGCCGACACCTCAAGCATTGAGGGTGTAGCCTTCTTGGTGGCCCCTGTAGGTTACCCCAAACCGCAGCAAATAAGCCAACTTACAGAACCGTTGATATACCTCACCACTAAGGAAGAATATACCGATTTAAGACAGGACATAACAAATAAAAAAGCCTTTGACAAATTTTGGCTTTCTACTGTAGGAAGTCCGCATAAAGCACGCAACTCCATCAAGCATTTCTATCAACTTGTGGAAGCCGCTAATGTACATTTTAGCAGTTACAAAGAGGGTTGGAAAACAGATAGAGGCATGATTTATACTATTATGGGGCCTCCGTTGGTGGTTATCAAAAGTAAAAACAAAGAGGTTTGGGAATATCGTCGTGCCGGAGATTTTACAATTAATTTTTCTTTTCAAAAAGTAAGTAATATCTTCTCGAATAATCATTATGAGTTAGTTAGAAAAGAAAGCTTGGATCGCTACTGGTTTATTGCTATCGACCGCTGGCGCCAAGGTTTAATCGGACTTTAATGTCAAATCACACCCCTTCTAAAACATCTTTTTTATACGGAACTCGGGCAGCTATGGAGAGCATCCTGGCAGGTCAAGATGTGGACAAAGTATTGGTACTTAAGAAACTCAACAATCCGTTAATTCAGGAATTACTACAAACCGCCCGGGATCATCGCATTCCCGTACAACGTGTACCGGCACAAAAATTACAGCGATACACGAGAAAGAATCATCAGGGTGTGGTTTGCTTGCTTTCTGCCATTACTTACAGTTCCTTGGACCACATCATAGCACACTGCTTTGAAACGGGGGTCTCCCCATTGATCGTGGTGCTGGATCGAATTACTGACGTAAGAAACTTTGGAGCTGTTGCTCGAAGTGCGGATTGCGCAGGGGCCCATGCAATTGTAGTACCTGGAAAAGGCAGTGCTCAAATCACCGAAGATGCTATTAAAACTTCCGCAGGTGCTCTAAACTTTATTCCCGTTTGTCGTGCCCCTAATTTAGAAACTTGCCTTAAGGAATTGCAGCAACAAGGCCTGCAAATTGTGTCATGCACGGAAAAAGCTAAGCAGCTGGTATATCAATGTGACCTCACTCCTCCCACAGCCATCGTAATGGGCTCGGAAGAAGACGGCATTGGCTATAATCTATTGCAAGCCAGCGATCATCAAGTAAAAGTTCCTATGCAAGGGAATATTGGTTCATTAAACGTATCAGTGGCTACCGCATTGATTTTATACGAATGCGTGCGACAACGAATTACTGATTTATAAGAACTGCTGCATCTTTTTGGACTTAATATCTGCCGAAAAGTCCCGAAATTGACGTTCGTTGTCCTTTTCGCAAATAAGCAATACATTATCGATGTCTGCTACTAAATACCCTTCCAACCCTTGAACAATAATCAACTTATCCTGGGGGCCTTTGATTATGCAGTTTTTCGTATGGTAGGTTAAAGCCTTTGCCTCTATTACATTTTCGTTAGAGTCTTTGTCTTTCATATCATGTAAGGTGGCCCACGATCCCATATCAGACCAACCAAAATCTCCCAAAACGACGAATACATTACGGGCTTTTTCCATGACGCCATAGTCTATAGAAATATTTTTGCATTGATAGTAGGCTTCTCTGATATACTCTTTTTCTCCGGGTTGATAATAATTAGCATCTTCGTGGTCAAACAACTCAGCCATTTCCGGCAAGAAGTTTTCAAATGCAGTCTTTATGGTTTGTGCATTCCAAATAAAAATACCAGAGTTCCATACAAAATCACCGCTTTCAATAAATTTTTGTGCTAGTTCCAACTCCGGCTTTTCCGTAAAGGTTTTTACCCGCTTCACTTCATCCCCACTTTCAGGTAAGAATTGGATGTAGCCATAACCCGTTTCCGGTCTACTTGGCTTTATACCAATAGTGATGATCTTGTCACTTTCGGCAGCAGCTTCTACGGCCGTTGATAGCACCTCAGTAAATTGCCGCTCTTTAAAAATGGCATGATCCGAAGGACTTACTACAATGGTGGCGTTGGGATTCTTTGAGCCAATCTTGAAACTGGCATAGGCAATGCAAGGAGCAGTATTTCGACCCACAGGCTCGGTTAGTATTTGATGGTCAGACAACGCCGGCAACTGCTCTTTAACTAAGTCAAAATAGATTTCATTGGTAACCACATAGATGTTTTCTTGTGGACAAAGGCCTAGAAAGCGTTCATTAGTCATTTGAATCAAAGAAGCCCCAGATCCGAATACATCTAAAAATTGTTTGGGGCGGTAGCTACGACTGTAAGGCCAAAACCTACTGCCCACACCTCCGGCCATAATTACTGCATAAGTGTCCTGTCTGTTCATAAAAGTCCTTCTTTTAATAGGTCATGTAAATGTATAAAACCGATCACTTTATGCTCTTCCGTAACAATCAGTTGTGTAATGTTTTGTTGTTGCATGATACCAATGGCCTCTACCGCATAGGTTCCCGTGCTCACGGTTTGCGGGTTGGGTGTCATGATATCTTTCGCACATATTCCTTCTGTGGCCTCATTTTTATTCAACATTCTACGCAAGTCTCCATCCGTAATAATGCCACTTAGATTTTCCAGTGCACCTACTACAGCAGTTGCACCCAAACGCTTTGAAGTCATCTCTAAGATTATTTCACGTAGCGAAGCCGTTTCCATCACTGTTGGGCATTCGTGATTTGGGTATATGTCATCTACCTTTAAGTACAGTTTTTTACCCAGTGAACCTCCGGGATGGTATCGGGCAAAATCACTACTACTAAACCCCCTAGCCTCCAATAGGCAAACAGCCAAGGCATCTCCTAAAGCCAAATGGACCGTAGTACTGGTGGTGGGAGCCAAGTTGTGCGGGCAAGCCTCCTCTCCTATAGTCGCATTA
>JAJCYK010000231.1 GCA_029262935.1 Cytophagales bacterium
CTAGTCGGTCGCTCTCCTACACGCCAATTAAAATCTTCTAATTTTGTGCTGGAGGGAGTTATTTCATGGAAAGGAATAAATGATCCATCTGGGCTGTAGAATACGATATCGGAGATGTTCTGTTCCTCAAAAAGCAATTTCATATCGCTACAGATAACGCTATTCATCCCAACCACCAAAGTGTCGGATTCCAATTCAAAATAAACACTTTCCCCGTTGCCATTTACGTCGACTTGATTAAGTACGCCCGAATTAAAGTACGCGATCATGTGACGACCCTTTACTTGATTAAAGTAGTTTTCTGCTGTTTCGGAGGTTACAAACGCTTTGGTGTCCATAAACATTTTTGAAATTTGCCCCTCGGCGATCAATATGTTAATCGTATCGGCAACCATTTGATTGGTTTCATTCCAAAGAATTGGGTCTCGGTATAAATAAATCAGTGAATCTGCGGTCCGGTAACTGAGAGAATCTGCTTTTCCCTGCAAATCCGGCTTGAATATCCTTAC
Source organism: Cytophagales bacterium (assembly GCA_029262935.1). GTDB lineage: Bacteria > Bacteroidota > Bacteroidia > Cytophagales > Cyclobacteriaceae > JAJCYK01. Next base: position 510 of record JAJCYK010000231.1, read on the forward strand.
GTGGTTGAAAGCCAAAAGTCTTTCATTACTAGGGATGGAATCTTCGATGCTAATTAAAGTGTCGGCTGACAGATACAGGGTATCATTTGTCAATACCTTCTTCATTAACGCATTGCCGTAAACCTTAGTCAGACCGTCAGCTTTCCAATACTTGCCAAAATCCCCTGAAATGATCACGTTTTGATCTTTGCTAACCAAAGTAACGTTGCGCGTGGCTGTATAGAAATCTTTAATGTTGTCCCCAAACAATTCATCTCCATTGAGCAAGTACTTAGGCGTTTCAATAGCCGCGCCAGAGAAGTTTGAGATATCTTGTTTGGTGTCGTATTCTCCGCCATCATCGGCATTGAGAATGGTGCCGTTGCGCGCAATTATGAGGGTTGGTCCCAAGAAATAAGCGACTTCGGTTACCGTATTGAATTGAAACGTATCAGCTTCTACCGTATACTCAGGATTTTTTAAAATTACGCTGTCCTTAAATGAGGCGAATCGGGCCTCAGTATCGTAATACCCTTTTTTACTAGTAAGTGTGTTGGTTTCTGTAACCAACCTACCATCATCGAAGTAATAAGCCAGATGGTTTGCCAGGTCGAAATCGAGATATTCCGTGGTGAGCGTCATAGAGGGATCTCTATAGACTACATTTTCTCTCATTTGAGCTAGCCTCATATTGCCATCGTAAATGAGTTTTTTTCCAGTGATCGTTATGGAATCGCCTTCCAGTACTTTGACTCGGCCAAAGATCTCCACCAAATTCTTTTTCTTATAAAAATAGGCGGAGTCCCCAAAGATTCTCGTTTGTTTCTGGGAGAATGCTACATTACCGATGACTTTGTCGAACTTTTCCCCGTTGCTTTCGCCATTTTCCAAATATTCCGCACGGTCTAATTTGACTCGGTCTTTCTCTTGGGCCAGTAGAGATAAGCTGCCTAGAAACATTGCTAGGGATAAACAATAAAATGATAACTTTGGCATATTCAACCGTATGAGAAGCAAATTTATAACATTTCTTGGTAACAAAGTTGTTACCAACATAATCATGCCAGATATGTACTGATGGAACAGAAAATTGCTCAATTTATTTCGACCAGAGAACTAATTGATTCAAAAGACAAACTTCTTTTGGCGGTTAGTGGGGGAGTAGATTCCGTAGTAATGGCTCATTTGATGGCGTCACTAAAACATTCTTTTGGCATTGCACATGTCAACTACCAATTGCGTGGTGAAGATTCAGACAGAGATCAAGAATTGGTAGAAAAGCTTGCTTTGGATTTGGGCGTAACCTGTCATATTAAAAAATTTGACACTTTAAAGTATGCCGAAACCAGCCATACATCCATTCAAATGGCCGCACGAGAGTTGCGATATCAATGGTTTGAGGAAATTCTAAGTAGCACTTCTTATACGAAAGTGGCCACCGCCCATCATCAAAACGATGTGGTGGAAACCATGATATTAAATCTGACCAAAGGCACGGGTATCCGAGGTTTACATGGAATTGCCCCCAAACGCGGGTCTGTCATTCGCCCTCTATTGTTTGCTACCAAGGAGGAAATTGAGCGTTACGCAAAAGCACTAAAAATCAATTGGCGGCAAGATGACTCGAATAACCAAGATTATTATCAGCGCAACCTCATTCGAAATCAGGTGATCCCAGTATTGAAACAAATTAATTCTAATTTGGAATTTGCGTTCACAAATACCGGCCAAATTATGGAAGAGATTGAGGGCGTATTAACTGAAAAAGCGCATGCAGTAGGCCAAAAAGCCTGTTCCAAGCAAGGGGATAATGTGCATATCCAACTGCCACTTATTATGGCGGAGCCCAATGCCATTTGGTTTGAATTACTCAGGGAATTCGGCTTTAATATGGACCAAATAAACGCCATCCGAGATAGCACCGAAAATGCAAACGGCCAGATCTTTTATGCCGCAGGATTCCGACTCAACGTGGACCGCGCACAATTGATAATTTCACCTTTGGAGAGTATAAAAGGAGGTGGTTTTTCCATTACCACTAGCAAGCAGCATAGCTGGAGTTACCATAAGAGGACTTGGTCCCTAAAAACGGCTGCAAGGACCTCCTACCAGATTTCCAAAAAAACTACCACGGGTGCATGGGATTTAAATCTGTTACAATTTCCTTTGCAGGTACGTGCGTGGGAAGCTGGTGACTGGTTTTATCCTTTAGGAATGAGTCATAAAAAGAAACTCAGCGATTTTTTCATCGACATGAAAGTACCGCTTAATATTAAGCATCAAACTCCAGTGGTAGTCTCAGGTGATGCGATAGTTTGGGTGGTCGGATTTCGAATCGATGATCGATTTAAAATTACACCTGGTACGGAGACTGTATTGGAAATTGAAGTACAATAATTCATACATAATTCGGATGGAAACCCATCCAGTGTCCAGGCCTCATTCCTCTAAAAAATGATCCTTATCAGTTATTTTTGATTTGTAACAACCAGGTCGTAAATTAGACCACCTTAAAGGTCATATCTAAAACGTAAAATATAAAGATCAAATGAAAGTAACTGTAGTTGGAGCAGGAAATGTAGGTGCAACATGCGCTGATGTATTAGCCTATAGAGAGGTGGTTAATGAAGTAGTTCTGGTAGATATCAAAGAAGGCTTGGCAGAAGGGAAAGCTTTAGATATTTGGGAGAAATCACCAATCAATTTATACGATACTCGAACTGTAGGGTCCACCAATGATTACAGTAAGACGGCTGGTTCAGATGTGGTAGTTATCACCTCTGGGATCCCTAGAAAGCCAGGAATGACCCGGGATGACCTGATTTCTACCAATGCGGGTATTGTAAAATCCGTTACAGAAAACATTGTGGCACATTCCCCTGATGCTATTATAATTATCGTTTCCAACCCCTTGGACGTAATGACTTATCAGGCGCATCTAACCTCCAAACATGACAGAATGAGAGTCATGGGTATGGCTGGAATTTTAGATACTGCGCGTTATCGATCTTTTTTAGCAGAAGCTATCAACGTTAGTCCCAAGGATATTCAAGCAGTGCTAATGGGAGGACATGGGGATACCATGGTGCCCTTGCCCCGTTACACTACCGTGGGAGGGATTCCGGTGACCGAATTAATTGAGGCTGATCGACTGGACGCCATAATTGAACGTACCAAGAAAGGTGGAGGAGAGTTGGTGAAATTAATGGGTACTTCAGCCTGGTATGCTCCAGGAGCAGCAGCAGCTCAAATGGTGGAAGCGATTGTAAAAGATCAAAAAAGAGTATTCCCAGTATGTATGGAGTTGGATGGAGAATATGGCATCCATAATACCTATTTGGGAGTTCCAGTCATTCTTGGCAAAGGAGGAATTGAGAAAATAATTGAACTCGATCTAAATGCTGAAGAGAAAGCGATGCTGGAAGTGAGTAGGGGTCATGTTAGGGACGTAATGGATGTGCTCGACAACATGAACTAAGGCATTTGTTGCTCGATCCAATCCGAAATATAGTGCAAAACTGTTTCTTTGCCCATTTCGTTATGTGTTTCATGACGATAATCTGGCCACAACTTTAAATGGGCAAGGTCACTGCTTTGAACAAACTTCTCACTGGCTTTAGCTGATGTGATTTGATCGTCTGTACCGTGGACGACCAACGTAGGCACCTTTAATTTATGGGCATTTTCTAAAGCATATTGGCCACTGTCTACAGTGCCTAAAAATAGTGCGGCAGATATTTTATCATGGACTAAGGGATCATTGCTATAATCTTGTCCAACTTGCAAGTCTCTGGATAGATGTGCTACATCAAGCTGGTTGGATTGGGTGAATTTCCCGTATACTTTGGCCATTACACGACCCAATTGAATTTGCCAACCAGGGGGTTCAAAACTCAATTCGAACCAGGGGGAAGTTAATACTGCGCCGGTAATTTCTCGTACGCTGCGTTTCAATAAAAAATTCGCTACTACGTTTCCTCCCCAGCTGTGGCCGTAAACAAACATGGGGACATACAAATGCTCGACCCGGGCTTTTCTCATCACATTCTCTACATCATTCCATAATGGTTCTTGCCTGGCATGCCCTCTTTTCCCTTTGGTTTGGCCATGCCCTCTTTGATCATAGGCGTATAGAGCGAACCCCAGCCTTGTAAAATGATCAGCTACGTGATGGTAGCGACCTATATGTTCGCCTAATCCATGAACCAGACAGATCACACCGCGAACTTCTGCGGGCACCCAAGACCTGCCAAAAAGTTCCAGGCCATCGTTTGAAATAATTAGAAATTCTTCAGTTTGCAATGGAAATTACTTATTTGAAACAGCTACTAATTTAGACTTTTTGCACAAAAGTGAAGTTAAACTTAAAAAAATCATCTCCTTCCTCTAAATTTGGGACCATCTCACATTATTAAAGATTGGTTTTGAAGCGTTTATATATTTTTATCGCAGCATTAGTAATAGTATTGGGGGTTGGGAGCATCCTCTTCTTTAAATTTTGGTATACAGACGATCATCAAGAAGTATGGGATTTAGTCCCCGATTCCGCAATTCTTATTTACGAGAGTAATAATACGGTTCAAAATTGGAATGAAATTCAATCCAAGCAAGTTTGGAACAATCTTGAGCAAATTCCTTACTACGCAAATATAGGCGAAGGAATAGAGATGCTTGATAGCTTGAGTGGAAGCCAAGGTCACCTGGACCGTTTAGTACAAGGCAAACCATTTGTGTTTTCCATCCATCGGGTGTCCCAAGAAACCTTAGATGTCATGTTCTTTGTGAAGCTTGAAAGCGTGGGGGACTATGATGTCCTAAACAAGCTGGTAAAGCAATTTGAGGTTAGGGACGATTTTAGATTTCAAACGCGAACCTATCAAGGGTTTAGCATTAACGAAGCGGTAAATCAAGACTACGATGAGATATTCAGCTACATCGTACATAAGAATTATTTTGTAGGGAGTTTTACTCCAGTCCTGGTTGAAGACGTCATTCGAAAATTGTCGGGGCAGACACCAACCAGTTTCGGCACTTCGAATCCTCAGCTAAGACAGGTAGCTAAATTGGATAATGACCAAGGAAACATTTACGTCAACAACAGAAAACTGCCGCAGTTATTTTCAGTTTTTGCCGGGGAAAGTCAATCCTCGCAACTGGCTCCCTTGGCCTACTTAGCACAATCCACTTTCCTGGACCTAAAATTAACAGATGATCAGGTATTATTGAATGGGTTCACGGTATTGAACCCTACAGCAAATCAGTATTTGAATAGTGTCAGGGGAAGTCAAGGCAAGAAGTTGGGTTTTAAACATTTGTTGTCAAATGATGTGGCCCTATTGTACCATCTTACCTTTCAAGATTCTAAGACCTGGCATCAAAGGTTGCGTACCTATTGGGAGAGTCATCAGACCACTCAACTTTCAGATTGGAACACGTTGACCACGACTTATGATTGGGACCCCCAACGGCTGATAGCCGTCATGAATAATGAGTTGGGTTTAACTGTGATGGAAACCTTGGATGAAGAAGACCCCGATCGTTTGGCATTTCTAAGTTTTTCAGACTTTAATGAAGGGCTCCTACAAATGAACCGGATTGCTGAGTTATCTGCGGCATCTACGGGAGATTCATTGTATCAAGAAACTTTTGGAGGAAGGGAAATCAGACAGATAAGCATCCCCCAGTTTCCTCAAAAGTTATGGGGCAACTTGTTTTCAGGATTCGAACAAGTTTTCTTTATGCCTTTTGAGGACTACGTGGTGGTAGCCAATACCATTCAGTCCTTAAAAAATCTAGTGCAGGCGCTAGAGGCAGAGGAGACTTGGGGAAAGTCCATAAAAACAGGGCAATTTCTCGAACGCACGTTGGAGGAGGCCAACCTTAGTCTGTATGTCGACCTAAGCAATACTTGGAATATCTTTGAGCAACACCTATCGCCAAATTGGAAAACCTTCCTTGACAAACACAAAGGGGTAATCAAAGGTTTTGAGATGCTTGCATTCCAGTTTAGTGATATTGGAGACAAATTTTATACCAGTGGTGTAGCTACTTATAAACAAACAACAGCGGTTAAATCACAAGTGGCTCAGCAATTTGCAAATGTGCAGCAGACCTTTACCGCGGCACCTATAATAACCCGCCCTTTTGTGGTTAAAAATCATAACAACGGATCACGGGAGGTACTCGTTCAGGACAGCCTGAACATCTTATATCAAGTTAGTAGCCAAGGACGTGTATTATGGAGCGACACCCTTCCCTCTGCCATTCAAGGTCAAATCACTCAAATGGATTACTATAAGAACGACAAACTTCAATACCTTTTGGCCACAAATAAGGCCGTACATATTATTGATCGAAATGGTAAGCCAATCGAGGGCTTTCCCATCTCGATCCCTACTGAGACAGGTCTGAGAAATGTGAGGGCCATTGATTACGATAACAGTAAAAACTATAGAATTGCAGCCAGTGATGACAATGGCCAGGTCTATTTAATGGACAAGGCTGGGAAGTTATTGGAAGGTTGGTCACCTAAAACTATGGATGATCAGCTGCTGCTGGCACCACAACATGTAAGAGTACGTGGTAAAGATTGTATTATAGCGATCCAGAAAAATGGCGTGATACAGATCACTAATCGCAGAGGAGATTCCTATCCGGGTTTTCCATTGGACTTAAAAGGACCTACTCAAAGTCCTTTATTTATGGAGA
>JAJCYK010000232.1 GCA_029262935.1 Cytophagales bacterium
AATCTGGAAATGATGCTATCAATCTTTAAATAATGAAACAAACAGGTACTTATATCTATTTTATTAAGTATAAATACCTGTTTTGTTAGCAAGTAAGAAATGAAGCCATTTAGAAGTTTTTTTTACAAATAAAACCAATAAGCTTGTAAGGAATACTTCCAGCTAGGGTAGTCCCTCCAAACCAGCTAGGGTAGTCCCTCCAAAATATTGGAACCTGTCCGATATAAGTAATCACCTAACATTTTACCCATTTTTTAATCTTTGTTATTTTGTTCCTGGATCTATCAAAAAAGATAGGTCATAGGAGAACTGGTGCTTTGTGCTCCAGAAACGATTATGAATTTACTCTTGACCACTAACTATGAAAAACCAATTCATCCAGACCCTTGGAGGCCTACTAGTTTTCGTATTTTCTTTATTGCAAATCACCGTACTTGCTCAAAATGAGCAACAGAAAGTGGTTAACCCGATTCCTCCTGAGCCTACGGCCGCGGCATTAGGAAGATATGGAGAAGTGCCTGTCAGTTTGTATTCGGGTATTCCTCAAATTTCCATTCCTATTTTCGATGCCAGAGGGCGCAGGTTATCAGTTCCAATTTCTTTGTCCTACCATGCCGGCGGAAATAGGGTAGAAGACATCGCTTCCTGGGTAGGGCTGGGATGGAGTCTCAATGCTGGGGGAGTGATCAACCGCACCGTAAGAGGAATCCCCGATAAAGAATCTAACAATGGATTTTACTCCGTGGGTTTGGAAGCCAGTACACTGGTGCCCCCTACCGATACTACTGATGCCAACTACAATTTTGATAATGACCGGGTGAAGCAATTTGCTACTGGGGTGCTGGATACTGAGCCCGATGTATTCATGTTTAACTTTGGTGGCCAAAGCGGCCGTTTTGTGATTGATTACGATAAGACTGTTAAGACTATTATTCCTCATAATAAATTACGAATTGAACCAACCTTTGGGGTACTTAATGAAATTACCAGTTTTGTAGTTACCGGTGAAGATGGCACTGAGTATCATTTTTCCGATATAATAGAGACCTTTGCGGTGCCCGCTTGTAGACAGATCTCTGACGTACACCCTATCTATAGTTACAATTCCAGTTGGTACTTAACCACTATTGTGGCGGCTAATGACTTGGATAGCATAAACTTTTTTTATAGTTCACCATACACCATTACCACTGATCATGTGACTACCTCCAGCTCTCCTGAATATTTCTGGGGCGGACCCACAGGCGATTCTTTTTGTAATGGCGAAACCACTTACAACGCACTGCGTCTAGAACGTATCGAATCCGCTTTATTCAACGTAGAGTTAATTGCTACTACGGATCGAGAAGATTTGCCTCATAATAGCCTTCCGGCAGATAAACAGTTAGACCGTATTGAGGTTAAGGACAAATCGAACAACTTAGTAAAAGCCTTTAATTTAAATTACAGTTACTTTAGAGATAGCCCTACCGCAGATGTTTACAACAAGCGGTTGCGTTTAGATCAGGTCCAAGAAGAAGGGAAAAATGGGGCTTTAAATCCGTCTTATGTTCTGGAATATAATTCTACTGTAGAAATACCATCATTAAGCTCTCAATCTCAAGACCTGTGGGGATTTTATAATGGGAAACCGAATACTACTTTAATACCCGAGCTAACTATTAAAGGAACCACCCTAGGAGAATTTATCGGTACGCAATTTTTTCAGACCCAAACCCGCACTTTTGAGGGGGCTGATCGCTCTTGTGATGTAGATAAATCTCAATTTGCCATTCTCACAAAAATCACCTACCCCACAGGTGGTTTTTCCATTTTTGACTATGAAAGCAACGATTACGATCGCAATAAAGGTCGCTTGTTTCCCCCTCCACAGGAATCTTTCGATGTTCTTCGAGATGCCTCAGATCATCGTGTATTTAGTAACCCAACCACAGTTTCCGCCTCTGCCTTTTATAGCGGACAGCAAAATGACGTTGATACTTTTGACATTAGCTTTTCTCAGACTGTGAGTGTCAGCAGTGTGGTTTCCGGACCCTTTTACGGGCCTGGGGAACTCAGCGGAGAAATCAGGGAGGTCACTTTAGAGCGAATTGACGTCACACCAGTAGAAGTAAAACTTACCTATGATAATGAGGACTGTGGTAATTGCCCCGCTAGTTATCTTGATGAAATTACCTTAGAGACAGGTACCTATAGAGTAACTGCCACGGCCACTCTTGATGATGGCGGTGATTTTAATTCTATTTCATTACAGTACTTTAACGACGTTGAAGATCCACCGGTACTATCCAGTGGAGGGCTGCGCATTCAAAGAGTAACCTCTCAAACGGAAATTGCCGATGCCGCTCCAATAGTCAAACGATATAAATATACAGATGATAATACCTCGACCTTGTCGAGCGGCATACTTAGAAAGCCGGTGCGTCACTGGCATGTAATATATCCTTATAGCAATGTTGCACCACAAATTACTAGAAGTAGCCATGCCAATAGCGGTAGAAATTATGAGCCCATATATTATTCCCATGTGATCGTGTTAGAAGGGGAAAACGGGGAGAATGGGCGCACCGAGTACAAATTTGAAAGCCCACTGCTCGATGCTGATGTGATAGCCCCAGACTTCTATCCATTCCCCCAGGCAACCTCCTATAACTGGATAGAGGGGTTAAACAAGAGCACCAAAGTATATACTGCAGCGGGCAGCATTCTTAGTGATGTAACCAATTCCTATAGCCATCAACTAATGGATGAGGTTCGAGGATATAAGTTCGCCTACCATCAAAACTTTTGGGTTCTGCCTGCTGAAAACGCCCTCTATGATAAGTTCTCATCTTCGTTAAGTACGGGTTACAGTCAACTGATTCAATCCATTGAGAAGCGTTATGATCAACATGATCCCAGCAAACTCATAACTGTTACTACTGATTTTCAATATGAGAATCCAGATCACTTGCAATTGACCCGTCAGACCGTTCATTTGGAAAATGGGTCCAAACAGATTACCCATACACTATATCCCCATGATGCCCCTAACATCGCAGGTACCTTGGATTTGATTGCTCAGAACTCCATCAATTTACCAATTGAAAGTCAAACTTGGATAGAAGAATCTGGCGGAACTAAATTATTGACCGGAGGCGTTCGCACGGAATACCTCGGAGATGTGTTGGCAGATGAAGTTTTGCAAATGCAAATCGCTAGTCCTGTGAATTTTACTGAAACCGAACCTACTGTAGTTCTAGCCAATTCACTGTTTGAACGAAGGATAAACTACCCAAAGTATGACCCTCACGGCAATATTCGCGAGCTTTTTAAGGAAGATGATGTAGTGACTTCCTTTATCTGGGGTTACGACCAAACTATGCCAGTGGCACAAATTGTCAATGCTGATTATGATGCAGCGGTAGCAACCTTGCCAAGTGGGGACTTGACTTTATTACAGGGTAGCACACTAACAGAACAGCAGATAAGGGACAAAATTGACATCATCCGACAGGCGTTACCAGATGCACAAGTGACCTGTTATACTTACAATCCTCAAGTAGGCATGACTTCTACCACAGATCCCCGAGGAATTACCACAGATTACTTCTATGATGATCTGAACCGGCTGCGACATATAGAAGATCATAACGGCAATGTGGTGCAGAAGTTTGAGTATCAGTATAGCAACGATGGTACTCAATAATACGCTCCTCTCAATTATTCTTCCAATGAAGCTTAACTACAAAAAAATGACTAACAATACTCCCGCTGTTCCTACCCTTCTCAGACAATTATTCATTAAATCAATCGGAACTTTAGCTCTTTTGTTGCTAACGGGCATGCATGATATGCAGGGCCAAAACCTGAATACTACAAATCTTCTTGATCCAGGTGAGCCT
>JAJCYK010000233.1 GCA_029262935.1 Cytophagales bacterium
CCGCTGCATATTGAATCCAAATGCTTACTAGATTGTAAGGAATCAACAAGGAGTCTTTCAAGTTCAACTTAGAGCCCTCTACTTCTTCCCAGTGTTGCAATGGCTTTTCGGTGAATACAGATAGCAAACTTTTCTTTCCTAAACCCTGCTTCAGTCTCAGAAAAATCTCCACATCAAATAACCATTTGGAGGTAAATGGGGTCTTAAAAATGGTGGGAATGACTTCTCGACTGAATACTTTAGCACCACACTGGGTATCAGCAATGGGAAGTCGAGTGATTAATTGTATCATCAATTTAATAGTATGACTAAACAGGTTGCGTAAAAAGCTTCGCGATACACCTTGAGAGTCACCACCTCGGCGCGAGCCAATAACTACTTTAGAAGTACCCAACTCCTTTACCAACCCCTGGTAGTCATTAAAGTCCGTAGCTAAGTCGGCATCTAAAAAGCCAATGTTACTTACTTTAGTGTGGTCATACAAATCCTTTGCCCCTTGACTTACTGCATTGGCCTTGCCTGCATTTTGTTTTAAATCCACAATGCGCACGTTGTGAGGAGCAGCAGCCAGGATGGTGTGCAATAGGGAGACCGTATCATCGGTGCTGCCATCGTTTACGAAACACAATACGTAATCGTTATGAGCAAGGGCGAATGATTTGAATTCCGCTACTGGCAAACGCCCAGCTTCATTATAACAAGGGATAACAATTCCATTTTTCATAACTCTTTTTTGTTTTTGTTCGACTTTCATTATGTTCCAAAGTACGTGCGAAAACTGCTGCCATAGCCCCTAAAATCGTTAGTCTGCGAAATATACGGGTCAGGTGGTATAAATCTCAGGATCAAACATTTACACCCGTTTTCTTCCGCTCAACCAGTGATTTGAACCACTCATAGCATGGGTGTATCCTTTCGTCTGTAAAATGCGTTTATTGAGCTAAGCCACTGGGTGATACAAGTCAATTAATCAAAGCCTCTTATATGAAAACTGTCTTATCTTGTTTGCTCCTACTGGGATTAATTGTGGCCGGTGTTTTAGTAGTTAAAGGCCTAGCTTCTCCTGCAGAACCCTCTGCTCTTTCCATGCATCCAAGCAATTACAAAAAACCGTTGGTGGAACAGATTTCTCTCTCATCACCAGCTCACGCACGCACAGTTTACTTGGAAGACTTTTATCGGACCACAGAGGAAACGTCGGGCTATGTGACTTCCCAGGGTGTTAAGGTGTTTTATCAAACTTTTGGCTCTGGTGCACCTTTGTTGATTATTAATGGAGGTCCAGGTATGAGTAGCGAGGGCTTTATCCCGTTGGCTAAAGAAATGGCCCAAGGAAGACAAACCATTCTATTTGATCAACGTGGAACAGGTCACTCCACCATTGAACAGCCAAACTCGGAAAATATTACCATGGATCTAATGATTCAAGATATGGAGGCGATACGCCAGCATTTGAAGATTCATGAATGGACCATTATGGGGCATTCCTTTGGAGGCATGTTAGCCGGCTATTATGCAGCCAAGCATCCATCCAGAGTAAAGGGACTGGTTTTCTCCGCTTCAGGAGGCCTAGACCTGCAGTTATTTAGTTACTTAAACATTACGGGACGCCTCACTCAGATGCAGCAAGACTCACTGCAGTATTGGACGAGTCAAATTAGCCAAGGGGACACAAGTCACCATGCGGCCTTCCGCAGAGGCCTAGCCCTGGCACCTGCTTATCTGCATAATAAAAAATATGTTCCGGTAATTGCAGAACGGCTTACTCAAGGCAATAGGGCAGTCAATGAATTGGTCTTTCAAGATATGAGGCGTATTCAATTTGATTGCAAATCCGAGCTAAGAGATCTAGAGGTTCCGGCACTGATAATTCAAGGCGCACAGGACGTCATAGGTCTGCAAACTGCCCAACTAACCAAAGAGACCCTCCAACACTCAGAGATCATAATTCTACCAGACTGTGGTCACTATGGATGGTTGGACCAAAAAGAGGCCTATTTTCAATCCATTAACAAGTTTCTTGCCTCACTATCATCCTAATTATCCAATAGATACGATCTATGGGCCATCACAAGAATGATACTATGGGCAAAATTTAATACTTTTAAAGCGTATTGAATTCCGTACAATTCATGAAAAAGATACTTTGGGTTATTTTCGCGTTCTTCGCCATTGGTGTAGGTTTATACCCACTGCTATTTGTGCTGCAGGATATGAGTACTACGGGACTAATAGGAGGCAAATCCCAAGAACTGGTCCAGGGGTTTTGGATGGTGGCTTTTTATATTCATATCTTTCTCGGAGGCATTAGTCTTCTGGTCGGCTGGTCTCAATTTAGCAGCAAGCTTCGAAAAAGGCGACTTAAACTACATCGAATTCTGGGGAAAATCTATGTCATAGCCGTCTCCCTAAGTGGCCTGGCTGGCCTTTACATTTCATTTTTTGCAGATGGCGGTCCTATTGCCCAGTGGGGGTTTACTTTTTTAGCTCTAGCCTGGCTGACTACCACCACCCTGGCTTATATCTCCGTGAGACAGGGTCAAATCACACATCATCAAAAATGGATGATTCGCAGCTATGCTTTAACCTTTGCCGCAGTTACCCTACGCATGTATATCCCACTGTTCCTCATGCTTACTGACCTCGCGTTCATTGACTCCTATCGTATTATTGCCTGGCTCTGCTGGGTACCCAATCTGCTAGTGGCAGAATGGATCATATACAAACAAAAGTCACTGACTTTAGCCGCCAATTAACCTTAGAACAACTTGATTAAACCATAGATGGCCACTAGGCTAATTGAACCTATGCTAGTCCAAAGTACAACATCATAAGATAACTTAGGCCTGAATACCTTAGGCGTTCGGATGTATCGAAAGTGTAATACGGCAAAAATTACTAGCAATAACAACAACGAACCTACAATTCCGCCACTGATTACCATCATCACAGGAAGTTTGATAAAAATAAAAAGTGCCGCCCATAGTAAAGGCAAGCTCCAAGCCAGTAACGCAATACTGCGGGTCCTTTCTTTCAGAGAAAAGAAATCAATCCACCCCAATTGTCCGAAAATATCAGAGTACTGACGGGTCCAAGCAGCTAGTGCGGCAAATAGCGTAGAAAACAAAACCATAAAGGATCCTAGTAAAAACCAAGGTTTGGCACTAGGTCCTAAAGATGAGGTGTACATGTTTGAAAGGGACTCAATCATGGCATAACCCTCTGGTATTTCATCCTGTACGTGTAAGACGGCCGCTCCCAAGGTATAGAAGGCCGCTGTAACCAGCGTATAAATTACCATAGCCAGTAACGCGTCTAAATGCATTACTTTAATCCACCCTCTGGCTCGTTCCTCCCATGCTTTACTCCCGTCGTTTGGTCCGGTATGAGCAGCATATCCTTTTTCCAAACACCAATAATTGTAATGAATAATTTCATCTCCTCCTACCCCGGTGATCCCAAACGCTCCAATGGCAACTGCCACCGCGGTTACTGGCAATTGAAACGACAACCCTACAGCAAGTTCGTCCCATTGCAGGGCGTATTCTGTAAAATTTAGAAAATATAATGCGGTAAATGTAAAAATGGTAAACAGTGCAATAAGTACTAATGAGATCTGCTCAATTAATTTATAGTATCCTTTGAAAACAATCATGGCCACGGCTATTGCCACCAAAAAAGCCCAAATAGGTAAAGGTATGGAAGCCCAAACCATGTTTAAAATAATGGCTACTCCTCCTACAATACCTCCAAGTTGGAGCAGTTTTACCAACATGATGCTCAGCACCACCCATATCGACCACCGCGCTTTACCGATTTTAGGTCCTGGAAGTTTACTAAATGCAGTCATAGCAGTTTCACCACTTAAAATGGTATGCTTGCCCATCTCTAATTGTACGGCTACTTTCACCAGACAACTAACCAGTATCACCCAAAAGGTTACAAAGCCAGCCTTTGCTCCCAATGTGGTAGTCGCTATTAACTCACCAGAGCCCACAATAGATGCAGAAAGTACAAAACTGGGTCCCAAGTAACGCAGCTTTTCTCTGAACGTGTTGGGAGGGGACTTAATATTCTCAACGGTAAGCAGATAGGGGTCGGATCTCATAAAAGGACTTTAGTACATAATATGGATATTAGCACTCAACATTACAAGCATTAAATACAATCTTGGTATATTAAAGCATGAATTGTGACAATAAAAAACGGACTTTTTTGGGGCAGAAAACGGTAATACGAACCAGGGATTTTAAAAGTTCCTGCACCTTTTATAAAGAGGTGTTGGGTTTGGAGATTGCCGAGTCATGGAACAACGATCTGGACTGCGGGTGTATCTTCTCCACCGGTGGATCAGGTTCCATCGAAATATCATATCTAGAACCTGGTCATGACTATTTTCGATCGGTTTTCACAGCACCCGCTTCTTTAAAAATGGACATTCAACTAGCTACCAAAGATATGGATGGATGGGTTAATCGTCTATCCCCCCTTTGGGAATATAAGGGACCAGTTTCACGCCCCTGGGGTACTCAATATCTATACCTTAGAGACCCTGATGATGTACAAATAATTATATACAGTGTTTGATAAAAACCCCATCCTTTATGAAATCGTACCTTATAGTACTCCTTTTAGTATGTCACTTTTCAAGCAACGCACAAACCATGGATGACTATAAAATACCCGGCCTCACGGTTGCTGTTACCAACATGAAAGCAATGGTTTCTTTTTATGAACAGGTTTTTGAGATGGAATTCCAGCCCGTTTCACAATACCAAAACACCTTGTACCAAGGTATCTGGGGTGGCCTTAGTATGTTGTTTTGCCCGGCGGAATTGGCAAAAAATACGGCGACTCAAAACCGCCACCAATTTAACATTGAAGTCAATGACTTGATGGCTTTTGTAACGAAGGTAAAAGATCATGGCGGCACACTAATGGGAGATGTAACGGATCAACAAAACGTTTTGAGCGTAGGAATCTACGATCCGGACGGCAACAGCCTCGTTGTAAGCCAAAATAAATAACCATGTCTCAAAGTTCAGTCGCTACGAAACAACTTGCTGAGAAATTTTTTCGGCGCGAGTATGCACGGATGGTAGCTACCTTAGTGAAGTTTTTAGGCCCGGGGCAGGTGGCCTTGGCAGAGGATATGGTACAGGAAACTTTATTGGAAGCCATGAAAGAATGGGAATATAAAGGCATACCTGATCAGCCGCAAGCATGGTTGTACAAAGTGGCTCACAACAAGACCTTAAATTATTTAAAGCAAGAAAAAAATCGCGGTAGATTACGCGACCTGTTTCTAAAGAAAGATCCAGAAAACTGGCCTCAGCCCAAATTTGACAACCCCTTCATTGACGACCAGTTGACTATGATGTTTGTGTGTTGTCATCCTGCCATACCTCAAAAAGCGCAGATAGCCATGATGCTAAAAACGCTCTGTGGTCTAAGCATCGTAGAAATTGCCAATGCCTTTCTTTCCACCCCGGAAACTATAAACAAACGTTTGGTAAGAGCAAGGAAAGTCTTGAGAAAACAGGGAGTAAATTTCGAATTGCCCCCAGAGCATGTTAGCCATAGCCGTTTGAAGACGGTGCTGAAAACACTATTGTTATTGTTTAACGAAGGGTACAGTTCTACTCAGGGAGATCAATTACTTAAGGAAGAGTTTTGCTTGGAGGCAATCCGGCTGGCCGAGATCATTTTGGAAAGTAAGTCGTTCCAGGATATTTCAGATGTCCATGCCTTGTTGGCATTAATGTATTTCAACGTGAGTCGTTTCAATACCCGTACGAATAAAATTGGTGAGCTGCTGGAGCTGGCGCAGCAGGATCGCAGTCAATGGAACAGCACACTTATTCAACTTGGCTTACAACATTTGGATAAGATTCAAGAAAGTCAAGAATTGTCCTATTATAAAATTGCTGCAACCATCGCAGCCCATCACAGCACTGCCGTTGACTACACATCCACACCTTGGGAAGCAATTTTGAAGCTTTATGATATTCTATTAAAGATGGATCCCTCCCCTTTGGTTAAAATAAACCGGGCAGTAGCCTTGTCCCAAGCCCGGGGATATGAACAAGGCCTTACGGAAATGGCCCGGCTAGACTTGGAGGCTTTGGTAGATTACCAGTTTTATTACGCAGTTATGGGTGAATTTAATTTGAAATTACAACACTTTTCAGTGGCCAGAGAGTACTTTGAAAAGGCCGTTAAGCTTGCGGTTTCAGAGCCTCAACGCAACTTTTTAATACAAAAGATGGCCTATTGCAAAGAATAATTCGATTGAATGTCCCTATTTGTTCAAATCAATTGTCTTAGGAGTGATTTTAACCATTAAATAAAGAAGACAATGCAAGAATTTATGTTTTTCATTTACACAAACGGTGATCACATGGCAGCTATGTCACCAGAAAACCGCCAACAGCATGTAGAAAAGGTGGGGAGTTATTTACAGGGGCTAGCTCAGAAAGGGGTTATGAAAGGCGCTCAACCACTGGCCTTAAACGGAGTAGTAGTCCAAGGAGATCAAAACATGATCCACGACGCGCCCTTTACTGAGACTAAGGAAGTAATTGGTGGCTACTACCATATTGAAGCACCGGATTTACAAGCTGCGGTGGATATTGCCAAGAACGACCCCAGGTTTGAGGATGGTCCTTGGAAAATTGAAATTCGCCCCATTAATAAAATTGATGGCATTAATAAATAATTAATGCCATTGGATTGGTTCTGTATGAGGAACCAATCCAATTTTCCTTTAACCTTTGACCTATGAAAGTCTTATTATCTCTACTGATGTTTACTGGAATCCTTAGTTGTAGTCAAAATGGGGACAGGCAAGTGGTATATGGTGGTGATAATCTTTCCAGCGATTCCTCCTTACAAGATTCAAGCGCTATTCTTATTGCTGGTTTGCCCTTTCAATTTGACAGTAGTAAATATTTGCTTTTTACCAAAGGAGAGGTTGCTGTTTATAAACGAGGTTCTAAGTTATATTTTGGATCAGACTCACAAAGCGAATCTTTTGATTTTAGTGTGGGGTACAGGAATTTAAATTCTTTTAGAGGTAGTGTGCATAATTTTTACATTCAGCACATTGATAGCTCTGAATCCATCCCGTTAACTGACCAAACCGTGCGCATTGAAGCGGCGGAATTCCTTAATGAACACTACCGCAATACCGGAGCATCAATACTCATATTGGAGGTATACGACCAAGACACCAACCAAGACCACAAATTGAATCATTTGGATGTTAAAGCTTTATATCTTTCACAATTGGATCAAGTTAGTTTCATCAAATTAACCACTGACCTCCATCAAACACTAGACTGGAACTATATAGAAGGTCAGCAACGACTTTACCTCCGGACCATAGAAGATAGGAACAAAGATGGAGAATTCACGGGAGAGGACGAGTTTCACTATTATTATATGAGCCTTTCAGGTTCGAGCCATTCCCTCGTGGAATTCAATCCTATAAAATAATTAAGGAATGTCCGTTTTAATACCTCTCTTCCGTTAATAGCATATAAATCAAACTATGATCAAAAACGGCAACTATGAATCACCCCATTGTAACTAAGGAAGAATGGCTGCATCAAAGAAAAGCATTACTGGTGCAGGAAAAAGAATTCACGAAGGCTCGTGAGGCTATGAGTACGCTACGACGCAGCTTGCCTTGGGTCCTTATTGAGGAAGAATATACATTTGATACCGGTGAGGGTACCAAAAATTTATCTGAGCTATTTGGACCTTACCATCAGTTATTGGTCTATCATTTTATGTTCGGTCCCGACTGGGAAGAAGGATGTAAAAGCTGCTCCTTTTGGGCGGATAATTTTGATAATGCAGTACCCCATATCAATCAACGTGACGCGCAACTGATAGCGATTTCTCGGGCACCTTTACATAAACTGCAAAAATTTAAAAAACGAATGAATTGGTCTTTTGAATGGGTCTCTTCCTATCTCAGCACCTTTAATGAAGATTTTCAAGCATCATTCCCCAGTCAACAGGAAGGTTTGTACAACTTTGAGGTAAAAAAAGTGGGTGAAGAGATGCCTGGACTAAGTGTGTTTTTCAAAGATGAAAATGGGCAAATATACCATACGTACTCTCGATATGCTCGGGGCTTAGACTTAGTTAATGGCACGTATCATTGGTTGGACATGTTGCCCCATGGTCGTAACGAAGAGGCGCTTCAATACCCACAGGCATGGGT
>JAJCYK010000234.1 GCA_029262935.1 Cytophagales bacterium
TTTTCCTATGCGCAGGTTGCGCAATTTTTCCTTAAGGCCTTTGTCTTTTGACTGTTGGGAGTTTTGGAGTGTTTGTGAGGCATTACCAGCTGTTGAATCCTGGGCAGGGCTCCCTTGCCAAAACCACATAAAAAGACATAACAGCAGAATTCTCATAAAGTAAAATACTAAGTTGATTAGAATAAACCAGCCTTGATAACTTTATTGATAAACGGTTTACACGTTAATATAGACAATAAAAAACCCCAGAAGTTTCCATCCGGGGGTTAAATCTTTTAAAGCAAATTGCATTTAGGTCGTTAATCTACCTAATTGGTAAAGCATTTGTGCATGATCTCTTAATGCCGCAAAAAAAGTTTTTTTGGTATGATAAGGGACACCGTATTCTTTGGCCGTCTCCGATACGATCTGGGAGAGCTTTTTATAATGCACATGGCAAATGTTTGAAAATAGATGATGCTCCACTTGGTAATTTAGTCCACCAATCAGCCAAGAAAAAAAACGGCTCTTAGGAGAATAGTTGCTCGTAGTGGCGAGTTGGTGTATGGTCCAATCGTTGGCGATAAGGCCACCATCATCCGGCAATGGAAAGTCCACTCCTGGCATCACATGAGCGGTCTGAAAAACCAAACTGATCAATAAACCCGTGACACAATGCATACTCGCAAAGGCCAACAATACCACCCAAGGAGCGATCGGCAACATGATCAAGGGAAGCACCAAAGCATATGAATAATAAAAAAGCTTCCATGCCACAACGGTAATTACCGAATTTCTAAACTCATTCTTCTTGCTGAAAAACCCCAATTTACGATAGCGGTTGATCCGGACAAAGTCCTTGGTAGTGATCCAGGATAAGGTGGATAAACCATAAAAGATCCAAACGTAAAGATGCTGATATTTATGCAGCCAGTACCTTTTAGCGTGAGGAGAGAAGCGAAGGAAAAAAGGTGCATTAATGTCGTCATCCGCGGCATCAATGTTCGTATAGGTATGATGCAACACATTGTGTTGTATTTTCCAAACTGTGGCATTGGCACCAATCAGATTCATGGTGTAACCCAAATATTTATTTACTTGCTGGTTTTTGGAATAAGAACCGTGTATAGCATCATGCATAACGCCCATGCCAATTCCTGCCATACCCAAACCCGCGGTGATATACAAGGCGAATAAAAGCCCCGTACTGCTGACGATTCCCGTATTAATAATGATTATTGGGACAAAGAACAACAGTAACATAACTACTGTCTTCCATATCATGCTGGCATTCCCATGCTTGCTAAGGTTATTACTCTTAAAGTATTCATTGACTCTGCCGCGTAATATTTTGGCAAAATCGCAATCTTCGGACCTAGTAAATTTTGGATTTTTGATACCGGTATGTTTAAAGTTCCCTTTTATAACCTGTCTTCATTGGTAGTCGAGGAATTTAAAACTGACAACTTGTTGAAAAAATATCTGCTAATGAATCGTCTCATTCCTTCAATATAAGCGCTCTATTTGATAACTAACCTTGCCAGTACGTATTATAAAGACGTACAAAGGTACGTCTATTATACAGGCATTCCTCATTTTAAAGCAAATAAAACGGGAAGAATCCGCTTGATGGAAATCATCTTTATCCTTGATATTCATCATAATAATTCCCTTCAAAAACACCTACTATGTAAAGTACCTAATAAAACTAACGCTCATGAAAAGAATTATTGTACCCACAGACTTCTCATCCGGTGCTTGGAAGGCCTTTTTATATGCTATGGATTTAGCCCAAAACTTCCATGTAGAAAATTTATTGGTGGTGAATACTTATTACGAACCACATTCTGGAGCCGCTACTATGAGGTCTTTACTGCAATTGATGCGGGAAGAAGCAGAAAAAAACATGAAAATATTGCAAGAGTCTATTGCGGAATTGGGGTTTGACAAAATAATCAATATAACCTGCAAAACCCTGCACGCACCATTAGTAAGAGCTTTGCAGAACGAGGTAGACGGCCAATCGGGTCAATTAATTATTATGGGTACTTTGGGGGAAACGGGTACATTGGAGCAGTTGATAGGTAGCAATACTTCTGCAGTAATGGCAAAAGTAAAATGTCCGGTACTGGTTATTCCCCCAAATGCCCAATTTACTTTTACGGGCAAATTGGTTTTGGCAGCCGATGCTGAGCAATTACCTGTCCATTTGGACCTGGAGGTCGTTAAATCCTTCACTGCCAACCATCCTAAGCCGCTATTGGAAGTAGTTCAAGTGGTAAATAATGGGCTTACTCAAGACCCTAAAGCTTTTGAAAGCTTACTGAAAGGCGTTCCCTACCAATTTCAAGTAATAAGTGGAGAGGACATAGCTGTTACGTTGGATCAATATATTGCGGTACAGCCAACGGATATTTTAATGTTGATTCGGCTAAAACGGGGTCTGTTCCAAAATCTGTTTCATAAGAGTGTTACCAAAAAACTAGCTTTACACGCGCAAGTGCCCTTATTGATACTAAAAGAATAAAGGGTCAGCTAAAATAAATTCAACTTGGATTAATTTTCATTCCAAATAACATTTAATTCCACAGTCGAGAAAACCGTTTGCCCAAAAGGATCGTCACCTAAATAACCTGTATTCTGTTTAGAACGACACCTTATGAGACCTGTTTGCAAATCCCTATTGAGTTTAGTGTTTTTAATGGTAGTGGCCTCCGATACCTATGCCACCCATATTCGAGCAGCGGAAATCACCTCACGAAGGATTTCTAATACAGCGTTGACTTACGAGTTCACCATCACCGCTTTTACGGACGTGGCTTCCTCTGATGTAAAATTCGGTGATGGTCTTATCAATTTTGGGGACGGACGGGAGGTGATTTTAGACGTCGAAGCATCCTCTTTTGTTAAGGGTATTTTTCTTGGCCAAAATAATGAAATTGAAAAGTATGTGATAAAAATTATCCATACCTATAATTCCCCAGGCCCCTATTTTATCAGGTACAGAGAGCAAAATAGGAACGATGAAATTGTCAATATACTGGAGGGAAACTCAGTGAATGTGCCATTCTTTATTGAATCGATGATTCTAATTGATCCCTTTATTGGCCTCAACAGTTCGCCTGTATTGCTGATACCGCCCATTGATAATGCCGCTGTTGGGATAAAATTCATTCACAATCCTGGTGCATTTGACCCGGATGGTGATAGCTTGTCTTATCGGTTTGTTACTCCACTGCAAGATATAAACCAGAATGTTCCTGCCTACGAGTTAATGGTAGCGGAGCGGTTTTATGAAGACCCCTTTACAGTGGAATTGGGTAACGAAGGTATGACGGGTCCTGCGACCTTGATCCTGGACCCGTTGGTAGGAGATCTGATTTGGGATGCACCCGGCAATTTACTGGACAACTCCCAAG
>JAJCYK010000235.1 GCA_029262935.1 Cytophagales bacterium
TTCCTGTTTTCCAAAAAGGACCGTTGCGAAAAAATAGGGCAATGTTAACTCCAAAATTATGAAAAGCTCTTTGCACTTCACTTTCGTAGCCGGGCTGTCCCTTTAATTGTACCATGTATTCGAAGCCTTTAGCTTGGGTAACCTCCGTCACACATGGATTTCCATACATGGTATTTTGGGTGTTCTTTTTGAGCAAATGGCGGATTTTCTTTTGCTTCTTTTTGCCGTCCGACGGTTTGGATTTTTGTCCAATACCTGTATTTGAGGTACGGGTGGGGGGAACATCTTGGGCTATTGCAGGCAATACCGCCAAGGCCAGTACTACGTACAAACAGCATTTAAGTATGAGCCTCATTGTCGACATCAAACCAAAGTTAAGCACAAAAGTGAAAATAGCTAATACCTATAACAAAACGACCGTCTCCATCACTGGAGCCGGTCGTGTATCCAACACAATATAATATCGTTTAATCGGTCATGTTTTCGTTGACAGAAACCTGACTGGCGGCCGTTTTTAAATCAATTTTCTGCTTTTCATAGTTATCCAACACGGAACGTTTTACGGACAAATCCAGACTTTTAGGAATGGTACATCCTTTACACTCAGTCATTCTAATTTTGAACATCAAGATATCGTCCTCTTCCAACCCTTTAAGGGTTCGTCCGTATTCCACCATGTTCTTGCGAAATTGTTCCTTGAATTTCGGGTAGAGTTCTTCTACTTTGCGATTACGTTCTTCTGAGGTAAGATTGTAAGCGTCAATGGTAGGCATGTTGTGTTTACTCCCTTCTGTATTGGAGGAATAAACCCGCCATTTATAGATAACCCCAAATTTTGCAATGCGATCATATTCTGGAGTTCTGGTGGAAAAATAAGTATCGCTTAAATCGGATTTATATAAGCGCTGGAATATAGTAGATAACAATTCTAAATCGGGCTCCTTTTCATCCATGGTGGCAGTCTGATCCACCTGAATGCGTTCCAATAATTCGTCTCGGTCAATTTGTCCGCTTTTGTACGCCGATATATCTCCTTTGGTTACTTCCGCAGACAACACGTATCCTCCTCCTTCTATGCCCTCACAACATTCATCCTTGTCCTTGTCCTTGTCCTTATCCTCATGATCGTCATCTTGGTCTCCGTCTTTAAAGTTGAAACTATATCTTTGGTCACCACCTCCAATGACGAACACTCCTTCTTGCTTGTTTTCACTTTTAAGCATGATCTTTTCGGAAGAGTCCAATTGCCCAATCAAATCAGCATAATCCACTAAGAATGTCTCCATTATAGACTGCATGTACCCATCTCTAGATTCCATATACTCCTCTAAATCGGAACTGTCCAGGGATTTGTAATCATCACCCTTAATTTGATATTTGGTACCCGTAGCTTGGTCTGAAATAGTGATGCTTCCATCCTCATCCCATATCTTGAGCCCCAAGGGCCAAAAGCCATTCTTTAAAGGTATGTTGAAGATCACTCCATAGTCCTTCACATAATTGCCACTGACCTTGGCTTTTCCAAAGATGCTTCTGCTATTACCTTCTTGAGAAATCAATCCACTTATGATGTCTTCGGCAATTTTTATGTCGCGATTCATTCTGCTCTCATCGATATCCTGCGCCCAGGCGGTGCTTGCTAAAATCAAGCACACTAATAATCCCACTAGGTTCTTCATTGTATTAATAATTAGTACTGTTAACTGATGTAATAATATTAGCCAGTATCTCTTCCGTTTCAGATTTCTGCTGATTTACATTATCCTGCATTGCCTGAAATCCCGCTTCTATAAGTTGCAAATCCTGCAACCTTCTTTCTTCCAAAAATTGATGATACTCAGCTAAAAATATTTGTAATTCTTCTCGTTGTACTTCCGTGCTATTTTCCAATAGTGAAGCCATCTGATTTACGTTTTCTTCTTGATACCGCATCAAATAGGCTTGTAGCACACCCTCATCCAAACCAGGGGCTGGCTTGGCAGTGGTTTGGGCTATTTTCTGTTGATTTGCAGCGATTTGACTTTCTAAAGCGCTTTGAACATTTTTCAGTTCCGCATTGTATTGTGCATTTTGCTGCCCCAGTATTCCCTCCAGCAGAGGTACTAATTGCTCTTGGGTTAAGGGAGAAGTCTCCACCTCAGTAGTGGCGGGCTCTCCGAATCCCAAGATGACTTGGCCTTGCTGATATTTTAAATTAAGATCCGTGGCGTAACCTACCAATACAAATAGACACACCGCAGCAGCAGCGCTCAACCAAGGTACTAGCTTGCGCATGATGGTGGGTTCGGGGTGCATATTCATTACTATAGGCGCTAAGGGCTCTTCGTCCTCCAACTTAGCCATTACTGTTCTAACCTTTCCTAACTCCTCCAAGGTCGCCTGAGCCTCGGGATTTTCTTCTAAATATTGATTTACTTTTGCCTGCTCCTCTGCACTCAACTCACCATACAGGTAAGCTATTAAAGTGCTTTCGTCTACTTTATAGTTCATAATAAACCTCCTTTGTAATATTCCTTGTTTGTAATATCTTCCTTAGTGCTGATAAACCGTAGTACATGCGAGATTTTACAGTATTCTCTGATATGTCTAAAACATCGGCTATCTCCCTAAATTTCATGCCTTCGTATTCTTTCATTATTACCACCATTCGCTGCTCCTCGTTTATTTCTTTAAGAGCTTCTAGTAACAATTTGGAAAGTTCCTGATGTTGCATCGTCTCTTCCGGTCCGTAGGTGGCCAACTGAATGGTTTCCGTTTCTTTCTCCCCTACTCCTTCTATAGAAATTGCCTGCCTCTTAGATTTACGTTCCTCTTCATGGCATACGTTTACGGCAATTCTATAAATCCAGGACTTAAAATGTTCGGTATTTCGAAGATTAGGCAAACTTTTATGTACCGCAATAAAAGTTCTTTGTGCCGCTTCCATAGCCATATCGTGGCCAGAAAAATACTTCAAAGCTAGATTGTATATTCTTTTGTACCATAAGGCTACCAATCTATTAAAGGCTTGTGAATCACCTTTTTGAGCCTTTAGGATAATCGCTTCTGAGTGCCGCATGGCTATGTCCAAGAGGGTTTCGGTGTACATAAGTTACCACTTATCTAAATCATAGATGATCGCAGTTTCAAAAAAGTTTTATGTTTTTCCATTTTTTTAAAAACTTTTAATCACGCCAAGAGCGATATTGGTATATTTGGGCATTATTTTTTTCTATGAAATACATTATTAGCCTGGCCATTAGGTACATACCCCGCCGAAAATTGCAATTAGTGGGGCACTTTTTTGCCAAGGCCCTGTCTTTATTTTATTTGGGTTCACAGGTACAATGCCCGGTATGTGACAAAAAGTACCGCAAGTTTCTTCCATATGGTCGTAAAGGTCGGGACAATGCGTTGTGTCCCAATTGCCTGGCTTTAGAAAGACACCGTTTGATATGGATGTTTTTGAAAGAGAAAACGGACTTTTTCACCCGCAATCAAAAAATGCTTCACATTGCTCCAGAATACTGTTTTATGGACCGTTTTGAATCATTGCCCCATCTTGACTACATCACCGCAGATATTGAAAGCCCCTTGGCAAAGGTGAAAATGGACATTCATGAAATTCCATTCCCAGAGAACACCTTTGATTGTACCATGTGCAATCATGTTATGGAACACGTAGATGATGATATTAAAGCTATGAGCGAATTGTATCGGGTATTAAAACCTGGAGGGTGGGTCATAGTCCAAGTGCCTTTTTATCCGCCATTGGCTGAATCCACATTCGAAGACCCGAGTATTACAACCCCCTCGGAGCGCATTAAAGCCTTTGGACAAGAAGATCATGTCAGACTTTATGGAAAGGATTACCAGCAAAGATTGGAACAAAGTGGATTCACTGTTACCGAGAACCGATTTATAGATTCATTAACAGGTGACCTCGTACAAAAGCATGCGTTGCCCAATGAAGCCATTTTCTTTTGTGAGAAAACGTAAAGATTAAAAGCCAATCTTATCTGTTAATAAGTAATCCTCCTTGGTAGAATTTTGGGTAATCATTTCACTTAAGAAGCCTGCCAAAAAGAGTTGTACTCCCAACACCACGGCCACCAGAGCCAAAAAGAAAAGGGGTTGATCTGTAATATCACGGGGAGGAGCCTGATGCAAATACCAATGATAGTATATCTTTTCCCCAATCAGCCAAAGGGTAATCAATAATCCTCCCAGAAAAGACAGGGTCCCAAAAGTGCCAAAAAAATGCATGGGGCGCTTCTTAAACTTAGAAACAAAGGTGATAGAGAGTAAATCCAGGAATCCTCTAGTGAAGCGTTCAAAACCAAATTTGGTCACTCCATATTTACGGGGGTGATGCTTTACTTCTTTCTCTCCAATTTTATTAAATCCACTCCATTTAGCGATCATAGGAATGTAGCGATGCATCTCACCGTATACATCTATCTGCTTTACTACCTCCAGCCGATAAGCCTTAAGCCCGCAATTAAAATCGTGAAGCTTCAATCCTGAAAACGAACGGGTGGTAGCATTGAATAACTTAGAAGGAAGTGTTTTTCCCAAAGGATCGTTGCGTTTCCTCTTCCAACCAGAAACCAAATCGAATCCCCCGTTCATGATCATACGATACAATTCAGGGATTTCCTCGGGGTCGTCTTGCAAGTCACTGTCCATGGTAACTACTACAGATCCTAGAGCATATTTAAATCCCGCGTTTAAAGCGGCAGATTTTCCAAAGTTCTTGGAGAATTTAAGCACCTTGACTGATTCAAATTGACGGGCTAGGTCGGACATTATGGACCAGCTTTGGTCCGTGCTGCCGTCATCAATAAAAATTAATTCATAATGAAAGCCGTGTCTTTCCATGACACGGCTAATCCATTGATGTAATTCTTCTAAAGATTCCTCCTCATTGTAGACAGGAACCACCAAAGAAATATCTAGTGCTTCGCTCATCTATAAGCTTTCCTCTGGACTGCTTTTCTTGACTATGGCTCCGGCGATTAGTGCTATTATTAAATAGAAGAATAAGCTATAAAAATATCCCTTAGCTACCCCCCCAATAGTGTATTGGGTGGCCATTTGTTCCTCTGTTCGCTCCAAAGCTTCGTCAATGTCATCTTGGGCTGCCCCGAATCTTTCCATAATGGATTCGGTGTTTTCAATGGCTGCGTCAGTGACCACTTCTACTAGTTCAGGGTCTATGAAATTAAACAGGACATAGTTGAAGGTTTGGCTCACCAAACCCGATATTACTAATAATACCATTGAGAAGATAAAGGCATTCTTAAATTTTATAAAACCGCCAATCTGTTTGCGGTAATTCAGTCCAAACACAATTACCAATACTAGAGATAAGCCAATTAATCCAAACCCAACCCACATGTTGGCCATCAAACTGGCGTTTACTAAGTACAACAAGAGCAAAATTATAATTGAAATTGCTCCTAATATTAAGCCAGAGCGAATGCCCGCTTTTACTGGTGATTCTTGAATCTCCTCCGTATTTACGCGGTCTAAGGGTTCCTTGGTATTTTGAGTTTCCATATTCTTTTTAGATTGTTCCCACTTATTATCTTCGCAATAGTACTGCGATTATTATGGTCAAAAATAGGCCAATAGATAGTTTTTTCCAAAAATCATCCACTGCTACTACCCAGGCCTTCGTATTCTCCATTTTTATCAACTGATCTTGGTAAATTTCCGGTCCCATTACCGTCTCAATTTGTTC
Source organism: Cytophagales bacterium (assembly GCA_029262935.1). GTDB lineage: Bacteria > Bacteroidota > Bacteroidia > Cytophagales > Cyclobacteriaceae > JAJCYK01. The sequence continues at coordinate 5,726 of JAJCYK010000235.1, forward strand.
CTTCTTATCAATGATCATTTGTATGCGATCGGCAATATAGGCGTCCAATACCGTAGGATCGGCCCAAGTCAAAAAATTCCAAATAAAGAAGGCTGAGCCTACGGCAATGATTCCATAAATAACAAATCCGCTGGTCATCCCTTGCCAGAATCTTAATTCGCCTCTGTTGTGATTTACTTTAAAGTCTTTCATACCAAAAAAGACCATCAGAGGAATCATGACAAACCCAAAATCCCAAGAAGTTCTCCCAACCAAAGGGTTCTCTCCTATGAAATACAATACCAGAAATAGAGCTCCCTGGATTATAACTCCAGCAATTCCATAGCGAGCAGGTATTTTGACCAGTGGATTCAAATTACAATTATTTAAGTATGCTAGGATCAACGAGTGACTTTGTCCCATTAAATACAGCTACTGCCTTGCCTATTAGCTCCTTACCGAATTGAGGGGAGTTGCGGGAACGGGATTGATTGGAACGATCATCCAATATCCATTTTTTGTTTGGATCAAACAATGTGAGTACTGCCGGCTGTCCGGGTTTTAAGGAGGGAATAGGAAGGTTTAGCAACTTTCTAGGAGCATAGGTTAGGGCTTCTATCAATCGGCCCAAATCTATATCTGCTGCCAGTTGACTAATCAATGCCGGCATTTCTTGAATACCAATCATGCCAAAGCATGCTAAATCGAATTCAAGTTTTTTACCTTCTTCGTCTTGAGGGTGGTGGTCGCTTACTAATACATCTATCAGGCCCTCTTGCAGTGCTTTGCGTAAGTTTTTAATGGTTTTGGGGTCTCTTAATGGAGGGTTGACTTTATAATTCGTATCGAAGTCTTCCAACAACCCGTCGTGATAGATCAACTGATGAGCCGCTACATCACAACTGACCGCCAGCCCTTTTCTTTTAGCAGCTTTGATTAAACCCAAGGATACCTCCGAAGAAACATTTGCAAAATGAAGTCTTCCTCCGTGATATTCCAATAGCGCCAAATCTCTGGCTATCATTAATTCCTCTGAAAGTTTGGGGATTCCTCGTATCCCCAATAGCGTACTGTGAATACCCTCGTTCATGTGACCGTGGGCGGAGAGCATCCTGTCATCCGCCCGATTGATCAGTAGTCCTTCATGCTTTTTCAAATACTGCAAGGCCTTACCAAACACATCGGTATGCCATAACGGTTCGTACCCATCGCTGAAGGCCACGGCCCCGGCGTGATGGAGGTCAAGCATCTCCGTAAGTTCTTTTCCTTGATTGCCACGGGTAACGGCACCAGTCACATGCAATTGGGTAAGCTCTTGGGAATTGCCAGACCTTAGATAACTAACTTCGTTTTTAGTTTCTACCACGGGGCTGGTATTGGGCTGAAGCAAAACGTCCGTAAATCCTCCCCGAGAAGCAGCACTTCTTCCAGAGTTTAAATCTTCTCTGGACTCAAAGCCTGGATCACAAAAATGGGCGCGCATATCGCACCACCCAATAGACAGTTTCAAGTTCTTTCCATCGATAACCTTAGGGGCATTTAATGTCGCCGTCGTTATCTTTTGGATAACTCCATTTTTGATTAATAGATTTCTACGCTTGTTATGGAGAGGGGATGGCCTGTCTACTATTTCAACCGATTTTATGAGGACTTCCATAGTCGGTGCGCAAATTAGTAAATTCGTTGGTTTATTTCAGAAATCTTATCAACAAAACTTCGATAATTAAAAATATTAATGCCAATACCAAGGCATATTTCCATAATGGGGTCCCACTTCGGGCTTCTACTACCTTATTTGTGTAGGTTTCAAACTCCTCATCGTTCATTATCCTGGTGTAATCATTGTCCAAAAGATTTTGCAATTCAGAGTAAACATACTGATCCAGCAAGGATTCCTGACTGGTATTATTGTACGGTAACACGCCAACCACGCGCTCTTGGTTCTTTAGCTGGTAAAATCCAGGGTTAATTACATCTGACGGAATTTCCAAAAACAACTCTTGTCCCATAATGCGCTGATTAGGTACCAACTGCTCCAAGCCATTGTCCAAAGTAAATAAATCAGCTCCCACCACGGAGTCGGGCTTTATTTTAATTATTTGCTGATCTGTGGTATAGTACAGTTGCCTATCGAATGCTTTGCTCAATGCGGCGACTTTATACATTACCGGCACAAATACCGCGTGCTGCGCAAAGGTACTGGAGCCAGGTTCTAAATCTGATCCTAACAAATAAACACTACCGCGATAATTTGTTGACAAATAGGGGATACCCGTTTTCGATAGCAACAAGTTTTCTCCCCGTTGGCTACTCCATGCGATCACATTCTTTACCCGAGGCATGCTAATGGCTTGACTACTTTGATCCTCGAATATGTTACGAAAAAAAGGCAGGTTGTATTTAGGAGCTTCCAAGTCCACCCAAGCGGTATCTGTATGAAATTTGCTGTTCGCAAATGCCGCCAGTCTCTGGATGGCGTTCATATCTGGAGTTTTAGCGGGTATGATCATCAAATGCTTTCCATTATTCACGAATTCTTGCAAAACATCCAGTAAGGACGTGGGAGCCTGATCGATAGCATTTAATACCACTAAATCCATTTGATTTATAATGCTATAGTCAAGATTATCAACATTGCTGCTCACATAATCAAAGAGTTTAGTATTGGCATACACTTTGGACACCGGAGTGGATTCATTGTGACTTTTAATTTCAAGAATTGATACTTTTTGAGACAAGTTCAGATTAAAATAAAATTCGTTGTCAAAGGCTACCGGAAATTCCTCAAAGCTTAACGTAGCAGGATTATTTCCCTCCAATGGAAAGTTCAAGTTTATGGTAGTGGTGGCTGTACCATTGGGTGGCAGATCAATACCGGCATTAGCTATTTGACGATCATCAATAGATAAGGAAATCACTAAATCTTGCACGGCAGCACTCCCGGTATTTCTCATTAAGATCTCAATAGTATTTTGATCACGCGCCACTAAGAAAGGATTTTTCAAATAAACGGAGTCAATAAATACATTTGAGGTACTACTAAAAATCAAGGGTACGAAAAAATACCGTTGAGTACTATCGCCATCAAAGGTTTGCAGACCCTGAAAAGTGGACTTTTGAAAATCTGAAATAAAGTACCAATCCGCTCTTTGAGCTGACTGGTCCGAATTTAAACGTTGCCAAATCTCTTTGAATTCCCTTTGTACACCATTTAAGGTGACCTCAGTCATCATATCACTTATCTCCTCCTTGCTTCGAAACACCCGTAAAGGTGAACTAAAGTCATTAGTTAAAAGCTTAAAACGAGTCTCCCTGGGGTATAAGTCCAAGATCCGTTCTACATTTTGAATTCCAAGGTCTAGCGCGCTCAAATTGCTGGCCACCTCATTGTCCATGCTTAGGGAGTTGTCCAAGTATATGTATACCAAATCTTGTTGCTCTTCAATTTCTGTGCTGGGAATAAAAGGCTGAGCAAACGCTAAGATTAAAAAAAAGAGAAAAAACAGTCGAGAAGCCAGAATTAACAAGTGCTTTAGTTTTCGTTTAGCACTTTTCGATTCCTTCACCTCACGGAGAAACTGGCTATTCGAAAAATAAACTTTCTTTGTACGTCTAAAATTGAACAAATGAATGATTATCGGTATTGCCAATACCAATAATCCATACAAATATCCCGGTTGTAAAAAACTCATTCTTTAAAAATAGTAAACCAAATTGTATTCTTATGTACAAGCACTTATAATGCTATGCCTAAATTGTCATTTCTTATCAAATTACCCTATCTTAATTTGATACTTAGAACTTAAAATATGAAACAAGATATTTCATTAACTAATCTGAATCTTCCAGTAAAGGTTGCAGATTTCTCAAAATTATCAGATAAAGAGCCTACTCACGCAAAGGTGGCGAATACTGATTTAGTAGTAATCCGTTATGGAGACCAGGTCAGTGTATTATACGGAAGATGTTTGCATCGGGGTGCTTTACTCAGCGATGGTCGTGTTGAAGGTGATAATTTAATTTGCGGTTTACACAATTGGGATTATCGTATTGACACGGGGGTTAGTGAGTATGCCCCGAATGAAATACTGCACAAGTTTAAAGAGGTCATTAATGAGGATGCCGTTTATGTCGATGAGCAAGAGGTATTGGAATTTGAAAAAGTAATACCCTCAAGATTTAAGCCGGACGAATATTTAGGAAACTATCTTGACACGCACCCCGAAAGTACCGAACCCTACACTTTGTATATAAAACATTTGGCGCAGCACGGGCTGACTCAGTACGGTCATCACGGGGCTACCGCAGCCATGGGAGTGGACAGAAATACCCTTCCCAAATGGGAAAACATACAATTCCTACCCGCCCAGATGGCCAACAAACCCCTTTTGGATGAGGACCATGTTTCGACCAAAGTGGTTATAGGCCCAGGAGCAGCGAAACCTATGAGTCTTGACCTTCCCCTATTTGTTTCCGATATGTCGTTTGGTGCACTAAGCCGAGAAGCTAAAATTGCCTTATCCAAAGGCGCCCAAATGTCAGGCACTGGTATATGTTCAGGAGAAGGTGGCATGTTACCGGAGGAACAAGAGGCCAACGAACGGTATCTTTATGAGTTGGCATCGGCACGATTTGGCTTTGAATGGGAAAAGTTGAAAAAAGTACAAGCCTTTCATTTTAAAGGAGGCCAAGGAGCTAAGGTTGGAACTGGCGGCCATTTACCTGGTCATAAGGTATCTGAAGAAATTGCCACTGTACGTGGGCTTCAAGTGGGTCAAGCCGCTATTAGTCCTGCTACCTTTAGCGGAGACTTGAGAACTGTGGAAGACTTTAAAGCTTTTGGTGAGGAAGTGAGAGCGGTTAGTGGTGGCATACCGGTGGGCTTTAAACTTGCCGCTAGTCAAATTGAAGATGATATTGATTTTGCACTAGAAGCCGGAGCCGATTATATTATCTTAGATGGTAGGGGTGGTGGCACTGGGGCTGCTCCCATTATCTTAAGAAATCATATTTGTGTTCCTACCATTCCGGCATTGGCCAGGGCCCGAAAACACCTCGACAAACAAGGCGCAAAGGATGTAAGCCTTATAATCACGGGTGGTTTACGAGTGCCTAGTGATTTTATTAAAGCTTTAGCATTGGGTGCCGATGCCGTAGCCGTTTCGAACTCAGCGTTGCAGGCCATTGGCTGTTTGGGAATGCGTGCATGTCATACCAACAACTGCCCGGTAGGCATCGCTACTCAAAAAGAAAACTTAAGGGCCCGATTAATGATTGAAAAATCAGCCAAACAATTGCACAACTTTTTCGAGGCTTCCAAGGAATTACTAGAAGTTGCTACCCGATCCATGGGCTACGACAATATAAATAAATTGAATGCAGGCGACCTTAGTACCTTTGATTATGATATGCACCGCTTAAGCGGAGTTAAATACGCCGGCGTAACTTATTAAACCCTGTAAACACTCACTATGTCTAACAAATCAATCTCCTGGTATAAGGTATTGGATTCTCCGGAGGATCTTCCCGAAGGACGCGTTGCTTCCGTAACCGCCGGCCACACCAATATATGCTTGACTCATCACGAAGGAAAATTTTGCGGTTTGGATAATCGATGTCCGCACCAAGGAGGTCCTTTAGGTGAAGGTTCTATTGAAAATGGGTTGTTGCGCTGTCCTTGGCATGGCTGGGATTTTGACCCACACAGTGGACAAAGTCCTGGTGGGCATGACGACAGTATTGTTACCTTTCCCATTGATATCAGGGATGATGGGGTTTATGTGGGCGTCGAAGAAGAACCCGTTCATGAACCGACGGTGGCGGATATCATGGCGGAGACTATGGTAGCCTGGGGCATCGACACGGTATTCGGGATGGTCGGGCACTCCAATTTAGGTTTAGCAGATGCCCTTAGAAGACAGGAGGCGAAAGGAAA
>JAJCYK010000236.1 GCA_029262935.1 Cytophagales bacterium
ATTGAGCTCTTTATAAACTAATGCAGATTTTCCATATGTTTGATTGAGGAGTTCTACTAGAAGTAGTTGGTTTTTCAGGTTCAGGAGCCGATTGTCTGGAGCGTTATAAATCCTACATAGCCAAGGATTTCGTGACGGTAGTAGGCCCTCACAAGGTATTTGGTCCTGAACAGAACGACCTTTCCCTGCAATTGCGTAAGCAAAAGTTTGATAAAGTCATTCTAGCCGGTATGTCCGGTAATCTTTGTGTGGAAGCTCATATGAGAGAGCTCATAGAAGATGGATTCGAAGTGGCCGTGGTGGGCGATGCTACTGCCTCTGCCATATTGCCTGATTTGGATGGAAACCAAGCTGCACAAACGAACTTTCGTATGATATCCAGTCATGTATATCAAACTAAAGATCTGGCCACTGCTTTCGCAGAAGCAAGACGTTCCGAGTAACCATCTGGTATCATGGATTCCCTAATAAAAAAAGACGGTACACTGGCCATAGGTTTGATCACGGCAGCAATAGCCGTGGGCCATATCCTAACAGGGATACTACCCTTGATGACCGCCAAGTATTACATCATTGATCACTTATAAATAAACCCAAACATGGAACTCTTAATTCCTCCATTTAACGAACAGTCTGCCAAAGCAAAAGTACAAAAAGCCGAGGATGCCTGGAATACCAAAGATCCCGGGAAGGTTGCCTTGGCATACACCGAAACGTCCGAGTGGCGCAATCGCGATAAATTTTTTATAGGCAGAGACGCCATCAAAGCCTTCTTAAAAAACAAATGGCGCAAGGAACTCCATTATCGCTTAATGAAAGAATTGTGGGCATTTACAGATAATAGGATTTCGGTGCGCTTTGAATATGAATGGCAACATGCTGATACAGGACAATGGTACCGAACCCATGGAAATGAGCATTGGGAATTTGACGCAGCAGGTTTGATGAAACGCAGGGACATGAGCGCAAACGACCTTCCCATTCTTGAACAACAGAGAAAATACAAAGACTAACTATTATTAACATTCAACCATAAGATCATGAAACAGATATTAATTCAATCGAACATGCAAGCCAAACAATACATACTTATGGTGCTAGCATTGTTGCTAACCACCACTCTTCTATCAGGAGCAACTGCTCCCACTGAGGTAAAACATCAAACAGTAGAAGTGAATGGAGTTGAAATATTTTACCGAGAAGCAGGAGATCCCAATGCTCCTACACTTTTGTTGCTACATGGATACCCTACATCGTCCCACATGTTTCGCAATTTGATGCGTGACCTTTCTGACAGATATCATTTATTAGCTCCAGACTATCCAGGCTATGGACGCAGTGAACAACCACCAATATCGGAGTTTGACTATACCTTTGATAATATGGCGCAGATCGTGGACGGGTTTTTAAACGAGCTTGAAGTAGACAAATTCAGTATTTATTTAATGGATTATGGGGCTCCTATTGGGTATCGCATTGCCACCAAATACCCTGACAGGGTACAAGCATTAATCGTACAAAATGGTAATGCTTACGACGAGGGTTTGAAAGAATTTTGGAACCCCTTACGAAAATACTGGAAGGAATATACTGTTGAGAATGGTAAAGCTTTGGAAGGGTTTCACTCAATGGCGGGACTGAAATGGCAGTATACCCATGGTGTGCAAGATACTTTGACTATCAGTCCGGATAACTGGTATCTTGACTTACAGCATTTGACGAGACCTGGCAACAATGAAATTCAACTGGCCATGTTTTATGACTATCGAACAAATGTACCCTTGTACCCAGCTTGGCAGGCCTATTTCAGAGAATACCAACCACCTACATTAATAGTTTGGGGCAAAAACGACTATATCTTTCCAGCTGATGGTGCTTATCCTTATCAACAAGATTTAAAGAATCTGGAGTTTCATTTATTGGACACAGGACACTTTGCTCTGGAAGAGAAAGGAACGGAAATTGCCAACTATATTGATAGTTTCCTGGCAAAACAAGGCATTAACTAAACTAAAGGACCCGGTCATTGGCCGGGTCCGATCCAACTTTCACTATTATGAAACCGAACTTCACAGAAATAGCTTTTACTCAAAGCGTAAAAAAGGCTCAGGAGAAGTATGGCTCTAGAGAAATCTACAAGAAAATGGATGGCCGGGCAGATGAGAAATATGCCATTTATCATCGCGAACGAGCCTTTATAGCTGCTCGAGACTCGTTTTATATGGCAACTGTCAATGAAGATGGGTGGCCCTACGTCCAATTCAGAGGTGGCCCTAAAGGGTTTCTGAAAGTCATAGACGATCACACCTTGGGCTTTGCTGACTTTCGTGGCAATATGCAATACATTAGTACCGGCAACATAAACCACAATCAGAAAGCGGCGTTGATTTTATTGGATTACCCCACTCGTACCCGATTAAAAGTGTGGGCAGAAACAGAAGTTTTAGACCCTTTGGAACATCCTGAACTGACCGAGAAATTAATTGATTCTGACTATGGTGCGGTAGTAGAACGCCTTATGATTTTTCACATAAAAGCAGCTGACTGGAACTGCCCTCAACATATTCCCCAACGATATACCTTAGAAGAGATAGAAGCTCAATTGCCTCTGGAGTATGAAAAATTAAAGAACTTGGGATGTGAAAATGATTAGATAAACCTGTTTCATTGACAATAATCAGTATTGGACAATAGAATAGTCATAAAAAAATAGGCCTTTCTTTTAGATTTTGAGATACAAAGAAAAAAGGAGGGTCTATGCTACTTACAAGAAATAAAAACTTATTCAGTACTAATTTTTCAAAAGATAGCAAAGCCACCATTGACATTCCTCCCAAGTGGCAAGCCAATCTCAAGCAAATTATAATAGCCTTCAATGATAGCAAAAGGCAAAAGCTAAAGACCTATCGCAGAAATACGGCTTTATTTACCGCGATAGGACTTGTTATCAGCTTATCGTTAGTAATTATTGCCTTTGAGTGGAAGTCATACGGCACGAATGATCTGGTAGAACTAGGTAATATAAGCGCAGAGTTTGAGGAAATGTTAGATATACCGGTTACCGAACAACCTCCACCTCCACCTCCCCAGGCGCAAGTTGCCAATATTTTAGAAGTCCCTGATGCCGTAGAGATACAGGAAGACCTTGAAATTAATCTTGATGTAGAAGTCACTGAAGAGTCCACAATTGAAGAGATTATTTATGAGGAGTCGGAAATTGAGGAAGAACAGGCTGAAGAAATATTCCAGTTTGTAGAACAGAGTCCCGAGCCCCCTGGAGGCATCAAAGCCTTCTATAAATTCATTAGTGAAAACCTTACTTACCCACCACAGGCCAGAAGATCAGGGGTCGAGGGAAAGGTTTACCTTCAATTTGTGATCTACAAAGATGGATCCATTAAGGATATTACCGTGCTCAAAGGCATTGGTTTTGGATGCGACGAAGCAGCAGTTAAGGCCTTGTCAAAAAGCCCATTGTGGAATCCTGGCAAACAACGAGGCAATCCCGTCAATGTGCGGATGGCGTTACCTATCATATTTGTACTTGAGAATGTCTAACACTTACTTTAAAAACAATATTATGCAAAAGATTTTAGTACCTACCGATTTTTCTCCCTTGGCCGTATATGCTACTAATGCTGCGGTACAAATCGCCCGAAAAATTGGGGCAGAAGTGATTTTGCTGCACGTGGTAGAAATGCCTGGAGCTTCTTTTTCCATCACAGGCCAGACAGCCAACAATTCCGAATTTGATTTATATACTTTAAAATTAATTGCCAAGACCAAGAAGGACTTAATAAAAGTGGTAGCAAACACTACCCAGGATAGTGATCTTAAAATGCACACCAACCTACAGGTTGGCAATGCCTATCAGGCCATTGCTCAAGTAATAGCGGACCAGGAGGTAGACTTAGTTGTCATGGGATCCCATGGAGCCGATGGTTGGGAAGAAACATTTGTGGGTTCCAATGCAGAAAAGGTAGTACGCCGTGCCAATTGTCCAGTGTTGGTGATCAAAGGTCCATTTGAATTGGATCAGGCTAAAAGTGTCATTTTTGCAGCTGATTTTGAAGAAGAAAGTACGGTGATTGATCAAGTCAAAGTTTTCCAGAATATCCTTGGCGCCAAATTGCATCTGGTCAGAATTAATACGCCGGCTAACTTCGTGTCAGACCACGTAGGTATTCAGGTATTACGAGATTTTGCTCAAAAAAATGGATTGGATAATTACACAGTGAATATTTACAATGACCGCCTAGAGGAAAATGGTATTATGTACTTTGCCGAAGAAATGAATGCTCATGTTATAGCTTTAGGTACGCACGGGCGGAGTGGCATGCAGCACTTATTGAGCGGTAGTATTGCCGAAGATGTCGTTAACCATGCCAAACGACCCGTATGGACTTGTCGGATGAGATAGCCTTTCAAGTAATTCTTGCCATTATTTAAAGTCTGTATCATAGCATTTCTATTTTATAATACGATACCCGCAGTTCTTTATATTTCCTTATCTTGGGTTTACCCAGGCCCAAGCATATGGTTCCGCCAAAAGTCAAAAGAAACTTTTATAGAATTCTACCATTCCCCATTTTTTGGGGCGTGTTTGCCATCATTTATTCTCTTTTGGAAAAAGGAATTTTAGGTGATGCTACACATTACCCGTCCACTGGAAACCCCTACTCCTTTGTCGAAAACTCAAAGGTAACTTACCTAGCTTCTATTTTAATTGGCTTAATAATAGGGTCAACAGAAGTTATGTTCATTAATAAGTTATTTGTCAAGCGTAGCTTTACCCAGAAGATTGTGTTTAAGACACTAATCTACCTTAGCATCGCATTCGTATTCTTACTTGCCATAACGTCAATTAGCAATGCTAATGAAATGAAACGTAGTTTATTTGACCCCATAGTCTGGCAAAATGTTTGGATTTTTGTAAAGGCCTTGGCTTTTTGGAGCATCATGCTGTACATCTCAATGATCATGTTCCTGTCTTTGTTTTACTCGGAAGTTTCGACCAATTTGGGGGTAGGTATTATTGCCAATTTTTTCCAAGGCAAATATCATCAACCTATAGAAGAAGCACGAATATTTCTCTTCGCCGATATGAAGTCTTCCACGGCCATCGCTGAAAAACTGGGACATGTAAGGTATTTTGAATTGCTTAAAACCTATTATCACGATATGTCGGAAGCCATATTAAACCATGGGGGAGAGATTTATCAATACTTAGGTGATGATATTATCATTAACTTGAAAGTACAAAAGGGACTCCATCAAAATCATTGCCTCCAGTGCTTCTTTGATATGAAAGCTGCGCTTCAAGACCAGGCCGCAAAATATTTAAAGACGTATCAAGTAGTGCCTTCTTTTAAAGCGGGATTACACTCGGGCAAGGTGACCACAGGAGAACTGGGTACCTTAAAAAAAGACATCACTTTTACGGGAGATGTATTAAATACTACCGCCAGAATTCAAGCCCTATGCAACGACTTTGGGGTTGATATTCTTGTTTCTGGCGAGCTCATGGATCAAATTCAATTAGATCCTAAGTATGATGTCAAGGACTTTGGCGAACATTACTTAAGGGGTAAGGATCACCAAATGCATTTGTACTTCATCAGTCCAGCCAATACTCATTAGTTTTGCTCCGTCTCAAATCTTTCAATGTCATCTAGCAGTTGGATGGCATCACTAATTTGACTGCCATTGCCTTGGAGCAATCTATTCATCCATTTGGTATGGACATTTTCAGGACTCAATTTAAAATGTGCCCAGACTGCAAATGGCAAAAAGACCACTACACTTATTACTACATTAGATAAAATCCAAGTACGGTCACCCACTGCTACAATGTCGACGCCCCATAGCACTTTAATCAAAAGAATAATAAACACAAAGTACAAAGGTATAATCCATACCCCTAAGCGTAAGTATCGTATGAACGTGAGCTTAATCTTACTTAGTTTTTTCTGCATAACATTAATTGGATCCTCATAATTCAAATTATTTAGCAGTTCAAGTTCGTGTATAGAGGCAACACAAATGGCCCCGGCCCATAGTGCTAAAATCATCCCGGACCCTGCTATATGAGGTACCTGCCAATTAACAATGGCAAAGCTTAGAAATAAAATTGCAGTGACCACATAAAATCCTAAGGTAATGCCTTTAACCCAAATCAAGCCCCTGAGTTTGTTTTTAGCCTTATCCAGATTTGTGTTTCGGATCAACTCCAGGTTAAGTCGCCAGTTACGGTCCAACTTTTCGCTGACTTCTGTCCAAATTTGTTTGATGTTTTCTAATTCCATTTGACTCTAGTTTAGAAATTGTTCTTTAATTTTTTTCTTGATGCGGTTGATCTTTGTTCCCACGTTACTAGTACTTATGTTCAATATCTCACCGATATCTTGATGGCTATTACCATCCAGATACAGCAACATTAGAGCTTTGTTCATTTCATCCAGTTCATTAATAAATTCTCTTAATTGCTTTACTCTGTTATCAGTAACTTCCATTTCATTGGGATCTACTTCTAGAAAGTAGTCGGCAAACCCTTGTTCATGTTTTATTCTAGTAGAGGTTTTTCTATAGAAGGATATGGCTACGTTTAAGGCAATGCGGTAGATCCAGGTAGACCTTTTGAAACGGGGGTCGAATTTTTCAAAGTTGTTCCACAATTGTATAATGATTTCTTGTGCCAAGTCTTTCTGATCCTCAGGATCCAGACAATAAGAACCGCACACCATAAAGATGATCTTTTGATGCTGTTCTAAAATGTCCAAGAAGTGCTGCTTATGAGATGGCATGGTTTTCATATACCTATTATTCGCATGCGAAATAGAAAAATCACATCAGTAGCAAAATAAATAATTTACCCATACCTATTTTAACGCCAGGTTGTAAAGGCAAAGGCGCTTCCATGAAGCACTCTTAAATACTAAGACTACAATCTAACAGATAGTTTTCAAATCGTGGATGTTACCACCATCGCCTTGGTATGCTAGGTCTGGCCCATGATTGGGCCTAGCACGGTTATTCAATTACTGTGATCTCCACCCGCCTATTTTGCTGACGTCCATCATCAGATGAGTTTTCACTAATGGGCTCCTTTTCACCTTTACCAACGCTGCCAATACGCTCTGGATTAATGGATTTAGAAATTAAATAATACTTAATAGCA